>NZ_JBYIRN010000008.1:0-195939 GCF_057708145.1 Micromonospora sp. bgisy143 | reverse complement strand
GAGCGCGGGGTTCGGGGCGCGGAGCGCGGGGTTCGGGGCGCGGAGCGCGGGGTTCGGGGCGCGGGGTTGGGCCGCGGGGGCGGGGCGGGTTAGGGGATCAGGCCTTCGGCGCGGGCCCAGCGCAGCAGCTCCGCCTCGGCGGCGTCGCGGTCCAGGGGGCCGTGCTCCAGGCGCTGTTCCTTGAGGTGCTTCCAGGCCCGCCCGACGATCGGCCCCGGGGGTACGCCGAGCAACTCCATGATCGCGTTGCCGTCCAGGTCGGGGCGGACCCGGGCCAGATCCTCCTCGGCGGCGATCCGGGCGATCCGCTCCTCCAGTGCGTCGTAGTCGGCGGCGAGCTGGGCGGCCTTACGACGGTTGCGGGTCGTGCAGTCGGAACGGGTCAGCTTGTGCAGCCGGGGCAGCAGGTCACCGGCGTCGGCGACGTAGCGGCGCACCGCCGAATCGGTCCACTCGCCCCGGCCGTACCCGTAGAAGCGCAGGTGCAGCGCGACCAGCGCGGTCACCTTCGCGGTGATCTCCTTCGGGTACCGCATCGCCTTCATCCGGGCCTTGGTCAGCCGCGCGCCGACCACCTCGTGGTGGTGGAAGCTGACCCGGCCGTCGGACCCGACGGCCTTCGTCGCCGGCTTGCCCACGTCGTGCATCAGGGCGGCCATCCGCAGGACGAAGTCGCAGCCCTCCTCCTCGTAGGAGACCGCGTTCTCGACCACCGTCAGCGTGTGCTCGTAGACGTCCTTGTGCTGGGCGTGCTCATCGATCTCCAACTTCAGCCCGGTCAGTTCCGGCAGGAACCGCTCGGCCAGGCCGGTGTCGACCAGCAACCGCAGCCCGGTGATCGGGTCGGCGCCGCAGAGCAGCTTGGTGAACTCGTCACGGATCCGCTCGGCGGTGATCCGGTCCAGGTCGGCGGCCATCCCGGCCATCGCGACGTGCACGTCCGGGTGAACGGCGAAGCGCAGCTGGGCGGCGAACCGGGCGGCCCGCAGCATGCGCAGCGGGTCGTCGCCGAACGACTCCCGGGGGGTGCTGGGCGTACGGATGACCTTGGCCGCGAGGTCGTCCAGCCCGCCGTGCGGATCGGTGAAGCGATGGTCCGGCAGGCTGACCGCCATCGCGTTGATGGTGAAGTCGCGCCGCTTCAGGTCCTCGTCGAGGCTGGTGCCGTACACCACCACCGGGTTGCGGCTGACCTGGTCGTACGACTCGGCGCGGAAGGTGGTGATCTCCAGCCGGAGGCCGTCGCGCTGGGCGCCGATGGTGCCGAACTCACGGCCGGTCTCCCAGATCGACTCGGCCCAGCCCTTGATGATCCGCACCGTCTCGTCGGGGTGGGCGTCGGTGCAGAAGTCGAGGTCGTCGCCGAGTCGGCCGAGCAGCGCGTCGCGTACCGAACCACCCACCAGGTGCAGCTCGTGACCGGCACGGACGAAACGGCGGCCCAGCTCGTCGGCGACCGGGGAGACCCGGAGCAGTTCGGCGACGGCGTTGCGCTGCGCGGCGGTGAGGTCGCGGCGGTCGGCGGCGTGGGGTGCGGAGGCTTCGGACATGGGATCGCCAGCCTATCGGTCCCGACCGGCATCGCGTCCGCCGGGCGCGGGTAACGGGTACGGGTTGACTAAGGTCTGTGACGTGCGGGTCGGTGCCCGGCTCGACGTACCCCTGGGAGGCTGGAGATGAGCGGCGGGCTCTACCGCAGCGCGAACGCCGCGCGGGACGGCGGTGCGGGAGCCAACATCCGCCCCTCCGACGGTGCCACCTTCATCTCCGCCGAGCCGCTGAACCAGCCGGCCATGGAGTCGACCGCCCCGCCGCAGGAACAGGTGGGCGAGGCGAGCGCGGCGACCAACAGCGCGGTGATGGCGATCGGCAGCCTGGTCAGCCGGGGTACGGGCTTCCTGCGCACGCTCGCACTGACCGCCGCGCTCGGTGGCGCGCTGGTCGGTGACGCGTACACGACCGCGCAGATCCTGCCCGGAATGGTGTACGAGTTCCTGCTCGGCGGGATCCTCACCAGCGTCCTGATCCCGGTGCTGGTCCGTCGCCGCAAGGTCGACAGTGACGGCGGTCAGGCGTACGCCCAGCGGTTGCTGACCCTCGCGGTGCTGGCGCTGGCTGCGGCGGCGCTGGTGGCGGTGGCCTTCGCCTCCGTGCTGACGTCGCTCTACGCGAGCAAGAAGACCGGGGCGGACTTCCGGGATCTGGTCACGGCACTGTCGTACCTGATGCTGCCGATGATCTTCTTCACCGGTCTCAGCGCGCTGATCAGCGCGGTGCTCAACACTCGGGGGCACTTCGCTGCACCGATGTGGGCGCCGATCCTGAACAACATCGTGGTGATCGGTACGGCGGGGCTCTACATCGCGATCTTCGGTGCGGAGATCGTCAAGCCCGACGAGATGACCACCGGGCGCATCCTGCTGATCGGCGGCGGCACCCTGCTCGGTGTCGCCATCCAGGCCGCCGGGTTGCTGCCGGCGCTGCGCAAGGTCGGCTTCCGCTGGCGGTTCCGGTTCGACTTCCGCACCCTCGGGCTGCGCGAGTTGGGCCGCCTGGGCGGCTGGATGTTCTGCTACGTGGCGGTGAGCCAGGTCGGCCTGATCGTGCTGTTCAACCTGTTGAACAGGGCGGGCAAGGAGAACGCCGCCGGTCCGCTGATCTACAACAACGTGTTCCTGCTGCTGATGATGGCGCACGGCATCATCGCCGTCTCGATCATCACGGCGCTGATGCCCCGGATGAGCGCGGCGGCCGCCGACGGCCGGTACGCCGACGTCGCCGCCGACCTGTCCCGCGGCACCCGCACGGTCTCGGCGGTGCTCGCCCCGATCGCGGTCTGCTACGCGGTGCTGGCCACCCCGCTGGCCGTGACGCTGTTCCGGTACGGCGCGTTCACCGACGAGAACGCCGCCGACACCTCGCTGGTGCTGTTGCTCGCGGCCCTCGCGCTGGTGCCATTCGCGATCAGCCAGCTCTTCACCTTCGCCTTCTACGCCCTGCCGGACACCCGCACCCCGGCGTTGATCAACATCCCGGTGGTGGCGCTGCGGATCGGCGTGCAGGTGGTGCTCTACGTCGCCTTCGCCGCGCACTTCGCGGCCGCCGGGATGATGATCGGCAACGCGGTGTCCTACCTGGCGGCGGCGTTCGCCTCCGCGTGGCTGCTGCGGCCCCGGGTCGGCCGGATCGGGATGGGCGCCATCCTGCGTACCCTCGGCCGGGTCTTGGTGGCCGCGTTGGGCGCCGCCCTGGTCGGCCTGCTCGTGGTGAGCCTGTTGCCCGGCGGCGACACGCCGAGCTGGATGCAGGCCGTCCTGCAGCTCGTGATCGGCGGCGCGGTGATCGGTGGGACGTACCTCGGGCTGGCGACGGTGCTGCGGATCGGGGAAATCACCGAGGTGATCGGGATGGTCCGTCGCCGGCTCGGCCGCTGAGCCGCACCCACAGTCGGGGCCCACACGGAACGTGACCATGGATCACCAGCCTGGGGATGCACCTGTGGATAACTCCGCGATTCACCGGTCAGCCACCGGATCGGCCTGTGGATAACCAACCGTACGGCTGAGCGTGGGCGTCCGATCGGCGGGGAACTCGCTGGTGGACGACGGCAGTGCGCCGGGCCCGGCCCCGACGTCGGTCACTTGCGGTGAAGCCGTAGATTGGCTAGTACATGTGCCAGCAACGTGGCTGACAACGGTCGTAACCGGACGAGTTCCCCGATCCCCGGCACCCCGCCGGGTACGGCAAGAAGATGACATGTCGGGGAGACGGGCAACCCGGGTAAGGTCGCTCTCGACGGGTACGGCAGGCGCCGACGCTGCGCGTCGACACCGGTTGGCCGGTTCCTTCAACGGCAGAGCGGGAAGCCACATGCCCAGCAGTACGGGTCCATCGATCGACACGATCACCGAGGGAGGACGGGTGACCCAGGTCGGCGAGGGTCAGGAGGCGGACGAGAGCGCTCCTCCGGTCATGACCTTCGGTGCTCCCACGGCCGGTGAGATCCTCGCCGAGCGTTACGAGCTGGTCGAGCACATCAACAACGACAGCGCGGGTCGGCTGGTCTGGCGCGGGGTCGACGTCATCCTGCGCCGCCCGGTCGCGGTGGTGCTGCGCTATCCGGGTGGCGACTCCGCCACCGAGATGCTTCAAGCGGCCGTCGCGGCCAGCCGGGTCATCCACCCCAACCTGGTCGGCGTGTACGACGCCATCGACGAGGCCGAGCGGGCGTACGTGGTCCGCGAGTGGGTCGACGGGCAGTCGCTGCGTGACCTGGCCGCAGAGGGCCCGCTGGACCCGGCGCGCGCCACCGCGATCGGCAACGCCGTCGCCAGTGCGCTGGCCGCGGTGCACGCCACCGGCATGGTGCACGGCAACGTGCATCCCGGCACCGTGATGATCAGCGACGATGGCCGCGTGGTCCTGGCCGACGCCCGCACCGACGGCGACGACAGCCAGGAGAGCGACATTCGGGCGGTCGGCGGCGTCCTCTACTTCGCGCTGACCGGTCACTGGCCGCACACCGAGGCGCCGCTGCGCGGAGCCACTGCCGGTCACGGGCGGGCCGCCATCGCGGACGCGGTCCGGGACGCCTCGGGTGCCCTCGCGGCGCCCCGCCAGGTCCGGGCCGGTGTGCCCGCCTACCTGGACGACCTGACCATGGACCTGCTCGACGCCGACATCGCGCCGCCGTCCTCGGACGTGCTGGCGGCCGAGCTGGCGCGGCTGGACGTGCCGGCCGAGGAGGAGCACTACCTCGACAACGGTGGGCCGCTGCGGTTCACCGCCGAGACCGGGGAAGAGCCGTCCCCGCTGGCCGCCGCCGGTGGCCGCAAGGTCGCCATCGGCATCGCCGGTCTGCTGGCGGTTGCCCTGGTCGGTCTGCTCATCGGCATCAGCGCGCTCGGCGGCGACGACGAAAAGCCGCAGAACAACGCCGGGGCGACGCCGAGCGCCAGCGCTCCAGCCGGTGAGGCCACCCCGGCCGCGGCCACGGTTCGCAACCTCAAGGTGCAGGACATCAAGGTCATCGACCCGGACAGCGTCCCGCGGGACGAGCTCGACGGCGCCAAGAAGATGATCGACGGTGACAACGACAAGGGCTGGGAGACCGACCGCTACCCGAACGCCACGTACGGAAATCTCAAGTCCGGGATGGGTGTCTGGTTCGACCTGGGCTCCCCCCACACGGTGAAGTCGGTGCAGGCGGTGCTCTCCGGCCGAGGCGCCACCGCGAAGCTGCTCGCCGGCACGACCACCTACCCGTCGACCTCGAACGGCGACAAGTCGATGGTGGCGAACTACAAGACCGAGATCGGTGTCTTGAAGGAGCACGACGGCACCACGATGACCTTCAACGGGTTCAACGCCGACGAGAAGTACCGCTACCTGCTGCTCTGGTTCACCGAGTTGCCGCCCAACGGCGACGACGGCGGCTTCAAGCTCGGCGTGCAGGAGATCACGGTCCAGGGTTCGTGAACCGCGCGGCACGACCCGGGCATCGCAGCCACCGGACGTGGTGATGGACGGGCGCGACGCGGCAACGGACCTGGAGCTGCTGCGCGCCCACGTCGCCGGCGACCGGGACGCCTTCGCGGCCCTGTTCCACCGACACCGCGACCGGCTCTGGGCGGTGGCCCTGCGGACGCTCGGCGACCGCGAGGAGGCCGCCGACGCACTCCAGGACGCCCTGTTGTCGGCACACCGCGCGGCGGCCCGCTTTCGTGGTGACTCCGCCGTCACCACCTGGCTGCACCGGATCGTGGTGAACGCCTGCCTGGACCGCATCCGACGCCGACAGGCGCACCCCACCGTGCCGCTGCCGGACGGCAACCGGGCCGACGGGTCGGGCACCGGCGGTGTCGAGCCGGCCGCACCCGCGCAGGACCACGACACTGCGCTCGTCGTCCGCGCGGCGCTCGCCGCGCTCCCGGCCGAGCAGCGGGCCGCCCTCGTGCTGGTGGATGTGCAGGGCTACCCGGTGGCCGAGGTGGCCCGCATCCTCGGCGTCGCCGAGGGGACGGTGAAGAGCCGGTGTGCCCGGGGCCGGGCCCGGTTGGCGGTGCTGCTCGGGCATCTCCGCCCGACCGCGTCGGCGCACCCCGGACGGCTCGACCCCGACCCGGACGTGCCCGGCGTCACGACGGGGAACCCACGCCCGGCCGAGGGCGTCGGATCGGGGTCGGCTCGCATCCGGCAGGACGCCAATCAGGAGGACACGTGACGACCGAGGAGTTCAGGGAGGTCGACGCCGACCTGCTCGCTGACTACCTCGGCGGCGCGTTGGAGGGCACCCCGCAGCAGGCCCGGGTCGCCCGACTGGTGGCCGCCGACCCGGCCTGGGCGGAGGCGTACGCGCTGTTGGCGCCCGCGGTGACGCAGGTCAGTGCGGATCTGGCCCGGTGGGCCGAGCCCGCCCCGGAGCTGCCGTCCGCCGTCGCCGAACGAATCGCCGCCGCGCTGGCGGCAGCGGACAGCCCGCCGGCCGACGCCGGCGTGGCACCCGAGACGCCGGCCCCGGCCACGCCGGTGACCGTGCCGGCGCAGGGTGGACGTCGGCCAACCAGCTCGTCGCCCGCCGAGTCGGGGCGCGGCCCGACCGGCCCCGGCCGCCGACAGCGTCGCTGGGTCCGTGCCACCGCCCCGGTGGCCATCGCGGCGGCTGCCGTCGTCGCCGTCGGCCTGGGGCTCAACCAGCTGTCGACCAACACCGCGGACACCGGTGCCGCGGAACGTCCGGCCAACGCGCCCGTCGCCGATGCCGGCGGCACGGTCCGCACGTCCGGTCCGACCCTGCACAGCGGTGTCGACTACACCCCGCAGAGCCTCGGCGGCACGCCGAGCCCAGTGTCGCCGATGCTGGGGGCGAGCAGCGGCGGCCCGGGTCACCAGCCCGGGGTGGACGCCGAAGGCGACCGTCGGCCCGCACACAACGGGTCGAACCAGCTCGCCCGGCTCGCCGATGAGACCGCGTTGAACATCTGTCTGGCGTCCGTGGCGGCGGAACACGGTTCGGGTCCGCTGGTCGTCGACCTGGTCGACTACGCGCGGTTCCAGGGCGAGCAGGCGCTGGTCATCCGGTTCACCGACGCGACCGGGGCGCGCTGGACGTGGGTGAGCGGGGCCGAGTGCGGCGTACCCGGGTCCGGCTCGGACAGCCGCTATTCGGCGCGGGTAGGGTGAATCCGCAGCACGATGAGCGTCCACGTGACCTGACCCACCGGTTGCCCGGTTCGGGAATCCCCGCTTCGTACGATGACGTTCTGGAAGTCAGCTGCCGGCACCCTCCAGGCGTCGGCACTCGGATCGGCATCGGTGCGCGCGCCGACGCCGAACACACACAACTCGGGAGACGGCAGTGGACGAGGTCCGCAACCTGATCATCATCGGCTCCGGCCCGGCCGGTTACACGGCGGCGGTCTACGCGGCGCGCGCCAACCTGAAGCCGCTGATCATCGAGGGTGTCCAGTCCGGCGGCGCGCTGATGACCACCACCGAGGTGGAGAACTTCCCCGGCTTCGCCGACGGGATCCTCGGCCCCGAGCTGATGGACAACATGCGCAAGCAGGCCGAGCGGTTCGGCGCCGAGTTCCTGACCGACGACGTGACGCGGGTCGAGCTGATCGACACCGGCGACGCCGGGTCGGGCGCGACGAGCACCGTGTGGGTCGGCGAGACCGCCTACCGGGCCCGCGCCGTCATCCTCTCCACCGGTTCGGCCTGGCGTCCGCTGGGCGTCCCCGGCGAGCAGGAATACCTGGGCCACGGTGTCTCCTCCTGCGCCACCTGTGACGGCTTCTTCTTCCGTAACCAGCACATCGTCGTCGTTGGCGGTGGCGACTCGGCGATGGAGGAGGCCAGCTTCCTCACCCGCTTCGCCGACTCGGTGACCATCATCCACCGGCGCGACTCGTTCCGGGCCAGCAAGATCATGGCCGACCGGGCGCTGAGCAACGAGAAGATCAAGGTCGAGTGGAACAGCACCGTCGAAGAGGTCCTGGGCGCTGACGGCAAGGTCACCGGGGTACGGGTCCGCAACGTGCACACCGGCGAGACCAAGGTGCTGGACGTGACCGGCGTGTTCGTGGCCATCGGCCACGACCCCCGCAGCGAGCTCTTCCAGGGCCAGGTCGAGCTGGACGACGAGGGCTACGTGAAGGTTCAGGCCCCCAGCACCCGGACGAGCGTGCCCGGCGTCTTCGCCGCCGGCGACGTGGTCGACCACACCTACCGCCAGGCGATCACCGCGGCCGGCACCGGTTGTGCCGCCGCGCTCGACGCCGAGCGGTTCATCGCGACGCTCAGCTGAAACAGGAAACACATCCCGGAGGAGGGCAATAGTGGGAAATACGAAGGCGGTCACGGACGCGAGCTTCGTCGCTGACGTGCTGCAGGCCGACAAGCCGGTGCTGGTGGACTTCTGGGCCGAGTGGTGCGGGCCGTGCCGCAAGGTGTCGCCGCTGCTCGAGGAGATCGCGGGCGAGATGGGCGACCAGGTCACCATCGTGAAGCTCAACATCGACGAGAACCCGGAGACCGCCCGGGCCTACCGGGTCATGTCGGTGCCGACCCTCACGGTCTTCAAGAACGGCCAGCCCGTGCAGTCGATCGCCGGCGCCAAGCCGAAGGGCGAGCTGGTCCGGCTCATCGAGTCGGCCCTCTGATCTGCGCAGACACACCACCGAACCCCGGATCCGCTCGTCGGCTCCGGGGTTCGGTGTTTTTCCCGGCCCGAGCCCGTCACCGGTCCGGAACGCATAGCCTCAAGCCAGGGCCGCCGCCGCCCACCAGCCAGACTCGTGCAGAGGGGGTCGTGCGTGCGTCCGATCCGACCCGGAGACCGGGGACCCGCGGTCACGGAGATCCGTACCATCCTCACCGGCCTCGACCTGCTCGCCGCCGGCCCGCACAGTGACGAGTTCGACCGGGACACCGAACGCGCGGTGCGCGCGTTCCAGCAGTCCCGCGGGCTGAGCGTGGACGGCCGGGTCGGCTCGGAGACGTGGGGCGCGCTGGAGGCCGCACGCTGGCGGCTCGGCGCCCGCACCCTCTACCACGCGGTCCCCGAGCCGCTCACCGGCGAGGATGTCCGGTCGCTGCAGGAACGACTGCTGGAGATGGGGTACGACGTGGGCCGCGCCGACGCCATCTACGGCATCCGGACGTCCCGGGCGGTTGCCCAGTTCCAGCGCGAGGTGGGGCTCACGCCCGACGGCTCCTGCGGCCCGCACACCATGGACGCGCTGCGCCGGATCGGTCGCAAGGTCGTCGGCGGTCGCCCGCAGTGGCTGCGTGAGTCCGACGCGATCCGCCAGTCGGGACCGGCGCTGGTCGGCAAGACGGTGGTGATCGACCCCGGGCACGGTGGCACCGATCCCGGCATGGTGGTACCGGACGGTCCGCTGCGCTGGACGGAGGCCGACCTCGTGCACGACCTGGCGAGCCGGCTGGAGGGACGGCTCGCCGCGTCCGGCGTCCGGGTCCAGCTCACCCGGGGTCCCGCGCCCGACGCGTGCCTGCCGGATACCGATCGGGCGCTGCTGGCGAACTCGCTCGGCGCGGACGTGTTCATCTCGCTGCACCTCGACGGGCACGCCAACCCGGACGCCGAGGGGGTGGCGACCTACCACTACGGCACCGACAACGGGGTGACCTCGGCGACCGGTGAACGGCTGGCGGGGCTGGTGCAGAGGGAGATCGTGGCGCGGACCGGGCTGCGGGACTGCCGTACCCACGCCAAGGCGTGGGACCTGCTGCGGCTGACCAGGATGCCGGCGGTACGGGTCGAGGTCGGCTACCTGACCTCGCCCGTGGATCGCGCTCGGCTCGTCGATCCCCGCTTCCGCGACCGTGTGGTGGAGGCGATCGTGGCCGCCGTCCAGCGGATGTACTACCCGATCGAGCGGGACGTGCCGACCGGCTCGCTCGACGTCAGTGAACTGCGTGCCGTCGTGGCCGCCGGCACGGTGGTCGACTGACCCGCTCAGCCGCCCGTCGAGCGGGTGGCCGGGGCGGGTCGTACCGGTCGCAGCAGCGTCTCCGGGCTCATCGAGCCGAGCAGCTTCTCCAGCGCGTACTCGACGTCGGACTTCCAGCTCAGCGCGGTCCGCAGTTCGAGGCGCAGTCGGGGAAAGCGGGGATGCGGACGTACCGTCTTGAAGCCGACGGAGAGGAAGAAGTCGGCCGGTGCCACGCACCCGCCGGCCGGATCGTCCGCGTCACCGAACTTGGCGTCGCCGAACGCCTCGATCGCCTTGATCCCCCGCTTGGTGAGGTCCCGGGCGACGCCCTGCACCAACATCCGGCCCAGCCCGCCCCCGGCGAACGCGGCGACCACGTTGGCGGTCATCAACAGCGCGGCGTCGGCCGAGACGGGCGACGTCGGGAACGCCATCGAGCGGGGGACGTAGGCGGGTGGCGCGTACATCACGAAGCCCGCCGGCATGCCGTCGACGTACGCGAGCTTGCCGCAGGAGCCCCACTCGAGCAGGGTCTGGGAGACCCATGCCTCCTTCTCCAGGCCCGGGTCACCGGCGGCGCACGCCCGATCGGCGGAGACCGGATCCAGCTCCCAGTAGACGCACTGACGGCAGGGGCGCGGAAGATCCTCCAGCGTGTCGAGGGTCAGGCTGACCAGACGTCGCGACATATGGCGCATCCCCACAGTTAGGCTCGGTGGTGAGACCGGCACGGAACGACAGCGCCGCCTTCCTGCCCCCGACGAGCGATCGTACGCCGCCGATCGACCGTACGGGAGGGGACGCGCAGATCCCCGCCCGTGCCGGGCAGGGTCCGCCATGTGGTCGATCCGTTCCGCCAGGGCGGCAACCAGGCCAGGGCCGACTAGGATCGACAATCGGTGTCCCGTCGCCATGGTCACGAGCGGGCGGGGTACCCGGGGCGGGAGCCACCCGAGCAGCGATCGAGGTGAGGTCATGACCGGCACGACACTCGACGACTACACCGACCGGTACGCCCGGCGCGTGCGCGGGATGACCGCCTCCGAGATCCGAGCACTCTTCGCGGTGGCCAGTCGACCGGAGGTCGTCTCGCTCGCCGGTGGCGCCCCGTACATCGCCGCGCTGCCGCTCGACGCGGTCGGCGAGATGCTGGGTCGGCTCGGCTCCGAGCACGGCAGCACCACCCTGCAGTACGGCATCGGCCAGGGCACCCTCGAACTGCGCGAGCGCATCTGCGAGGTGATGGCGCTCTCCGGCATCGACGCCTCGTGCGGCGCGTCGCCCGAGGACGTGGTGGTCACGGTGGGCGGGCAGCAGGCGCTCGACCTGGTGGCCCGGCTCTTCCTCGATCCCGGTGACGTGGTGCTCGCCGAGGGCCCGACGTACGTGGGCGCGCTGGGGGTTTTCCAGGCCGCCCAGGCGCAGGTGACGCACGTCCCGATGGACGCCGACGGGCTGATCCCCGAGGCGTTGGAGACGGCCATCGCCGACCTCGCCCGGGCCGGCCGACGCGTCAAATTCCTCTACACCATCCCGACCTACCAGAACCCGGCCGGCGTGACGCTCAGCGAGGAGCGCCGCGAGCGCGTCCTCGACATCTGCGAGCGCGCCGGCCTGCTCGTGGTCGAGGACGACCCGTACGGCCAACTGGGTTTCGAGGGTGAGGCCCCGGCGCCGCTGCGGGCCCGGCGCCGCGACGGCGTCTTCTACCTGAGCACCTTCTCCAAGACGTTCGCCCCCGGCCTGCGGGTGGGCTGGATCCTGGCGCCGCACGCGGTCCGCGACAAGTTGGTCATCGCCAGCGAGGCGCAGATCCTCTGCCCCAGCGTCTACGCCCAGTCCGCCGTCTCCACCTACCTGGGCACCATGCCGTGGCGGCAGCAGCTCAAGGTCTACCGCGAGGTCTACCGGGAGCGCCGCGACGCCCTGCTCGACGCGATGGCCGATCTGATGCCCGAGGGCACCAGCTGGACCACCCCGGCCGGCGGGCTCTTCGTCTGGGCCACCCTGCCGGAAGGGCTGGACGCCAAGGCGATGGTGCCGCGTGCCATCGCCGCCCGGGTCGCGTACGTGCCCGGCACCGGCTTCTACGCCGACGGCACCGGCACCGGCGCGATGCGGCTGAACTTCAGCTTCCCGCCCCCCGAGCGGATCCGTGAGGGCGTCCGGCGGCTCGCGGGCGTCATGGAGCAGGAGATGGCCACCCGCCGCGTCTTCGGCGCCGTGGGCGGTGCCGCCGGCCGCCGTGGCCGGCCCGGCTCCGACGTGCCAGGTCCCGACTTGGCATGATGCCGGCATGGGTACGACCGCTGCCGAGCGCTTCTCCGTGACCGATTCCGCCGTCGCGGCCGACCTGCGAGTGCTGGTCCTCGCCGGCGGGCTCTCCTACGAACGGGACGTGTCGCTGCGCTCCGGTCGGCGCGTGCTCGACGCCCTGCGTGCCGTCGGCGTCGACGCCGAACTGCGGGACGCCGACGTGGCCCTCCTGCCGTCCCTGGCGGCCGACCCACCGGACGCCGTCGTGATCGCCCTGCACGGCGCGACCGGCGAGGACGGCTCACTGCGCGGCGTGCTGGACCTGTGCGGCATCCCGTACGTCGGCTGTGACGCCCGGTCCTCCCGGCTCGCCTGGGACAAGCCCTCCGCCAAGGCGGTGCTGCGGGAGGCCGGCATCCCCACCCCCGACTGGGTGGCCCTGCCGCACGACCGCTTCTCCGAGCTCGGCGCGGTCGCCGTGCTGGACCGCATCGCCGACCGGCTGGGCCTGCCGCTGATGGTCAAGCCGGCGCAGGGCGGCTCCGGTCTGGGCGCCGCCGTGGTCCGGGACGCCGCGTCCCTCCCGGCCGCGATGGTCGGTTGCTTCGCGTACGACTCAACGGCTCTCGTCGAGCGGTACGTGCCCGGGATCGACGTGGCGGTCTCCGTGATCGACCTGGGGGACGGTCCGCAGGCGCTGCCGCCCGTGGAGATCGTGCCGCGCAACGGCGTGTACGACTACGCCGCCCGCTACACCGCCGGCCGCACCACGTGGCACGCGCCCGCTCGGCTGGAGCCGGAGGTGGCCGCCTCGGTGGCCGACGTGGCGCTCGCCGCGCACACCGCGCTCGGTCTGCGGGACCTGTCCCGGGTCGACGTGATCGTGGACGCCGAGGGTCGTCCGCACGTGCTGGAGGTCAACGTCTCACCCGGCATGACAGAGACGTCACTGCTGCCGCTGGCCGTCCAGGCGGCCGGCCTGGACTTCGGCCGCCTGATCGGCTCGCTGGTCACCCGGGCCGCCGCCCGGGGCATCTCGGCTTGATCGACTCGGGTTCCTTGATTCCGGGGTGTCAGATGCCCTCGGACACCCCGAGTTCGCCGAACCCGAGTCGATCGCTCGCCCGCCAACCGCGTGGCGCGACGATCAGCTCGTAGCGCCTAGGCCGGGCGGTCTGCCCCCTGCCCCTCGACGGTGTCCGTGGGGCTGCTCCGCGGCGTCGGGATGACCGGACCCCGCAGGGCGCGGTCATCGGTGTCGCTCGGCACGTCGGCGGCGTTCCCCCGGTTGCCGGCGTCGCTCGGCACCTCGGCGGCGTCCCCCCGGTTGCCGGCGTCGCTCGGCGCGTCGTCGACGTCCGCCCGGTCGTCGGCGCCGCTCGGCACGTCGGCGGCGTCCGCCCGGCTGTCGTCGGCGCTCGCGGGGTTGTCGGCGCTCGCGGGGTTGCGGGCGTCGCTCGTCGCGCCGTCGACGTCCGCCCGGTTGTCGGTGTCGCTCGGCACGTCGTCGACGTCCGCCCGGTCGTCGGCGCCACTCGCCGCGCTGGCGGCGTCAGCCTGGCTGGCGGCGTCGCTCGGCACGTTGTCGTACCCGGTCTCGACGCCCGGCTCCGGGATCTCCTCCGCCGCTTCGATGACCGAGACCGGGTCTTCCTGCGCGGCTGCGGCGGCGTCTGCCGCAGCCGACTGTGCGAGCAGGCTCGACGGGGCCTGCCACTGGATGCGGGGCGGCTCGGCCAACGGTCGACCGCCGAACTCGGCGAGCCAGGCGGCGACGAGCGCCAGATTTTCCCGCCACTGCTCCTCGGAGATCGGCGGCAGGATGGAGTCCCACAGGGACAGGAAGGTTCCCCGCAGTTGGAGCCGCCCGTACGGCCGGGCGAGGAACCACATGTGCAGGTGGGCGGAGCCGTCGCCCCACCGGTTCACATGCACCCGCGCCACGCCGTCCAGCGACCGGATGGCCCGTTCGAGACGTACCGTCATCACCCCCAGCTCGGCGGCGAGCAGGTTCGGCAGGTCACCCAGGTCGAGGTGGCTTCGAGATTCGAGGATGAGCACCATCGGCAGGCCGGTCGGCCGGTCCATGGCACGGACCCGCCACCGCTCTCCCACCCAGATGTAGGCGTCGTCGGGTGCGTTGCAGGCGGTGCATTCCCGGAGGCCCTCGCCCTTGCGAGGCGGTTCGACCGGGACCGGGTCGTCGAGCTGCTTCACCCGCAGGTCGCCCTCGAAGGGAAACGAGGGCCACTGGGTGAAGTCCGGGACTGAGGGAGGGGTGTCGTGCACGACGCTGACCCTAACCGAGTCTGGCACCGCTGTCCCTACCTGTTCGACCGGTTCCGACCGCCCCGATCAGCGTTCGCTGTCGATCGCTGTGGCCCGTCACCGCGATTGGCCGAAGCGATATCCACAGGCTGCCGAGGACGCTGATACCCGCAGTCATCCACAGGCTGACACCCGCTCTCACGCGGCGTTTCACGTGAAACGAGGGGTGCCTGTGGAAAACCAGTGTGGATAACTTTTCGCCCCCTCGATCGTTGCGCCCGGGTCGTGCCGAGCGAGGTTCGGCCGGCGTTTCGGGGACGGCGGGCGCACTCCTCGGCGGTCCGTCCGTCGGGCCGGGGAGCGTGTTTCACGTGAAACGCGCCGACCGAATGACCGGCCGGCCGAATTTGCTCAAGCTCGCCGAGCAGTAGCCCCGTGCGTGGCCTGAGCGGGCCGCTGCCGCCCGCGCGGCACAGAGGGGCAGCCACGGACGGGCCGACGCCCTCAGGCGCTCTCGCGGGCCGTGGCGGACGAGCCGTGGCGGACGAGCCGTGGCGGACCAGCCGTGGCGGACGAGCCGTGGCGGACGAGCCGTGGCGGACCAGCCGTGGCGGGCGGGCCGTGGCGGGCGACCGGGTCCGCCATCGCTCGGACGGTGTGCCGTCGGCAGCGGAAGCGTACGGCTTTACGCGGCCGTTTCACGTGAAACGGGGGCGTGCGCGCGAGGGCCGCGCCTCCCTGGGGAGACGCGGCCCTCGGACGGAGGTGGCGGACGTCAGTCCTGCGCACCCTCCTCCTGCACGCCGATGATGCCGACGATCCGCTCCAGATCGTCCACGGTGGCGAACTCGATGGTGATCTTGCCCTTGCTTCGGCCGATGTCGACCTTCACCCGGGTGTCGAAGCGGTCCGACAGGCGGTCGGCGAGATCCGACAGGGCCGGCGCGTGCGGCTTCGGTCGCCGCTTGGCGGCCTGGCCCTTCGCCGGGCCGTCGTTCAGCGTCAGGGCCACGATCTCCTCGGTCGCGCGCACCGACAGCCCTTCGGCGACGATCCGCAACGCCAGCTGCTCCTGGGCCTCCGAGTCGTCGAGGCTGAGCAACGCGCGGGCGTGGCCCGCGGAGAGGATCCCGGCGGCGACCCGGCGCTGCACCTGAGCCGGCAGGTTGAGGAGTCGAATGGTGTTGGAGATCTGCGGTCGACTGCGGCCGATCCGGCGGGCCAGCTCCTCGTGGGTGGCGCCGAACTCCTCCAGCAACTGCTGGTACGCGGCGGCCTCTTCCAGCGGGTTCAGATTGGCCCGGTGGATGTTCTCCAGCAGCGCGTCGCGGAGCATGGCGTCGTCGCGGGTGTCCCGGACGATGGCCGGGATGTTGTCCCGCCCCACCGCCTGGGCGGCCCGCCAACGGCGCTCGCCCATCACCAGTTCGTACTTCTCGTCGTCGAGCTGGCGTACGACGATCGGCTGGAGGAACCCGACCTCGCGGATGGAGGTCTTCAGCTCCTCCAACGCCTCCTCGTCGAAGACCTGGCGGGGCTGCTTCGGGTTGGGCACGATCGCGTCGACCGGGATCTCCGCGAACCGAGCACCCGGCACGGGGCTGAGCACGGGCTCCGGCTGGTGGGCGGCGACGCTCACCGGGGCCGTACGGACGGCGGCGGAGGGCGCGCCCTCGTCAGCGTCGACGCTCCCGTTCTCCGGCTCGGCCGTCACGGTGCCGGCGGCACCCGGCACGGGCCCGGTCGGGATGAGGGCCCCCAGGCCCCGCCCCAGACCGCCCCGAGGACGGTTCTTCATGCCACGCCTCCCAGCGACTTGTCCGCACTACGCATTCCGGCCCACCGGCTCCTTGACGCCGCGCTCGGCGATCTCCTGGGCGGCCTCGAAGTAGCTCGTGGCGCCCCGCGAACCGGGATCGTAGGTCATCACCGACTGGCCGTAGCTGGGTGCCTCGGACACCCGCACGTTGCGGGGGATGACGGCCTGGAGAACCTTGTCGCCGAAGTGGTTCCGGACGTCCTGCTCGACCGCGTCCGCGAGGCGGGTACGGCGGTCGTACATGGTGAGCAGGATGGTGGAGACGTCGAGCTTCGGGTTGAGGTGTTGCCGCACCAGGTTGATGTTGTTGATCAGCTGGTTAAGACCCTCCAGCGCGTAGTACTCGCACTGGATCGGGATCAGCACCTCCTGCGCGGCGACCAGGGCGTTGACCGTGAGCAGGCCGAGCGAGGGCGGGCAGTCGATGAAGACGTAGTCGAACTGGCCCGGGTAGGCGGCGATCGCGCGGTCGAGGCGCGATTCGCGGGCCACCACCGACACCAGCTCGATCTCCGCACCGGCGAGGTCGATCGTGGCCGGTACGCACCACAGGTTGGGGATGCCCTCGACCGCCTGCGCCACCTCCGCCAGCGGGACGCTGTTGATCAGGCAGTCGTAGACGTCGGGGATGCCGGTGTGGTGGGGCACGTTCAACCCGGTCGACGCGTTGCCCTGCGGGTCCAGATCGACCACGAGCACCCGGTTGCCGTGCAGGGCGAGGGCCACCGCGAGGTTGACCGTGGTCGTGGTCTTACCCACGCCGCCCTTCTGGTTGGCGACGCACATGACCCGGGTCCGGTCGGGTCGAGGCATGGTCACCTCGCCACTGGGATTCAGGATCTGCACGGCGCGCATCGCCTCCATAGCCAACGGTGGGTCATCCTCTTCGCGCGTCGGGGTTTCACGTGAAACGTAGGTGGGGTCGGCCGCGACCGCCGCCAACGACTCGGCCGACGCGACCGGTACGTCGGGAACCACCGGCGCGGCGTCGCGCGCCGCTGCGGCGGTCGGCTGGTGGGGCACTGCGGCGTCGAAGCGCACCGCGGCGGTCCGGTTCCGCCGACCGGGCGTCTGCCGTACGTCGGCCGCGTTGGCGGGTCGACTCGGCCCGTCGGCCGCCCGTCGACCGGTCGTCGGGTCGGGCCCGACGCTCGGAACAGCCGCCTCGTCCCGCGAGGTGAACGGATCGTCGTCCGCCGGAATGGACGCTCCGGCCGGGGACCATCTGGGGTAGTCGGTTTCACGTGAAACAGGGTCGCTGGTTGACCCGGTCACGCGTGGATCGTCGTACCTGCCGTCGTCATGCACCTGTCATCCCTGCCCGCTTCGGATGGTCGGTCCGCGCCCCGGTCAACTTGGCCACACCCGCGCTCGCACCCCGGAGCGTACGGCCCCTCGGGAGCGGTCGGAGTCCGCGACGTCCGTCGGCCGCTCCACATTATCGACGCGCGGCCAGCCTACGGCGGACGGGCGTGGCCAGTCCACGTCGGGTTCTCATTCCCTCGTCCATCCGTACCGGTACAACGAGCCAACCCGTCGACCGGACGCCCGATGGCGCGCTGGTCAGCGGCGGCGGGCCCGCCCGCCACGGGAGCGCTTGCTCGCCGCCGGTCGGGCCGGGCCGACCATCCGCTCCCGGACGATCTCCACCACGGTGGTGGGCGGGTCGATCACGCCGACACCGCAGAGGTGCACGGCCGCCGCACCGCCGCCGAGCCGCTCCACGACGTCGGCGTGCTCCTCGATCTCGGCAGCGGCGGACGACCCCTTGAGAGCCAGCAGTCGGCCACCGCGTACGGCGAGCGGCAGACACCAGGTAGCCAACCGGTCCAGTGGCGCAACCGCGCGGGCGGTCACCACGTCACCGCTGATCGGGTCCCGGCCGCTCGATCCGCTGGCGGCCTCGTCGGCTCGGCCACGGAACACCCGCACCGATCGGGTCAGGCCGAGCCGTTCCACGGCCTCGATGAGGAACGACGTCCGCCGGGCGAGCGGCTCGATCAGCGTGACCGTCAGGTCGGGCCGGGCGATGGCCAGCACCAGACCGGGCAGACCGGCGCCGGAGCCCACGTCGAGCACGTTCGCGTCGCTCGGAATGCGCTCGACCACGGCGGCGCAGTTGAGCAGGTGCCGGTCCCAGATCCGGGGCGCCTCGCGGGGGCCGATCAGACCGCGGACCACGCCGTCGGTGGCGAGCAGTTCGGCGTACGCGGCGGCCAGGTCGAGCCGATCACCGAAGAGGGTCAGCGCGGCCGGGGCCAGTTCGGGCGGGAGAGCGACGTCGGCCGGCGACGGACTTTCGTCGCCGGCCCTGTCGTCACGCCGGACAGGGGACGGCCCGGACGGCGTACCGCCCGGGCCGGTCACGACATCAGCCGTGGTGTCGTCGTGGGTCAACGGAGTCAGTCCGCCGGCCGTACGACGATGCGACGGTTCGGCTCGACGCCCTCCGACTCGCTCGCCACACCGGCCATGGCGTTGACCACGTCGTGGACACACTTGCGCTCGAACGCGTTCATCGCCTCCAGGCGCACGGGCTCGCCGTACTCCTTCACCTTCTCGACAGCGTTCTTGGCGACGGCGGCGAGTTCCTTGCGGCGGTTCGCCCGGTAGCCACCGACGTCGAGCAGCAGGCGGCTCGGCGAGCCGGTCTGCCGGAAGACGGCGAGCCGGGTCAGCTCCTGGAGCGCCTCCAGGGTCGCGCCGCGCTGGCCGACCAGGTTCTGCAGTCGGGAGCCGACCACCTCGACGACGGGACGGCCACCGGCCACCAGCTCGTCGATGTCGCCGTCGTAGTCGAGGATGTCGAGCAGTCCCTCGACGTAGTCGGCCGCGATCTCGCTCTGCCGGAACAGGTCGCTCTCGCCCGTGCTCTTCTTCTCACGACCACCGGCGGGGGTTTCGGTGTCGTCGTCGGCCTCGGTGTCGTCGCCGTCCACCTCGAGCGTCGCGGTCTCCTCCTCGTCCAGGGACTGCTCGGCGCGGGGGATGCTGGTCTCGGTCACGGTGTCATCTCCGTACTCGCTCGGCCGGACCGTCGGGGTCCGCTGGTTTCCCGGGGCCGGCGGGAGGTCGCCGGTGCCCACGGGCACGTCTGTACGGGCAGTGTCGCCCGTGACCGCGCCGCGCGCGGCCGGTTCCGCCCGGCGCCGGCCGTACGGCGGCTGCGCGGTGCGGGGCCCGGGCCGTCGCCGGTTGCCCGGCGACGGCGCACGGCGTTCGTCAGCCCTGCCGCTTGGCGGGGCGGCTCTTCTTCGGGTTGGCGGGCTTGGCGCCCGGCTTCGGGCCGGCCACCTTCGGCGGGGCGGCCTTGACGGGCGCGGCCGGGGCGGCCTTGCCCCGCCCGAAGAGCCCACCCGACTTGGCGGGCTGCACCGGGTTGCGGCTGGCCGCGGGGGCGGTGGCCTTCTTCGCGGTCACCGGCGGCGGGAACTTCCGCAGCACCCACTGCTGCTGGCCGAGGGTGAAGAGGTTGTTCGTGACCCAGTAGATGATCACACCGATGGGGAAGATCGCGCCGGAGATCAGCAGCGAGGCCGGGATGCCGTAGAGCATCAGGCGCTGGATCATCCGCTGCTGCGGGTCCTCGGCCCAGCCGGTCTTGAGGATCATCTGCCGGCTGGTCAGGTAGGTGGTCGCGATCATGACCAGCACCAGGACACCAGCAATGATCTTGACGGTGGTGCCGTTCGCGCCGAGACGGGCCAGTTCGTCGGCGGTCGAGCCGAACTTGCCGGCGATCGGGGCGGTGAAGAGCTTCGCGTTCGACGCGCTGTCGAACTGCTCGACCGTCCAGCCGTAGAGCGTCTTGCTCTGCTTGGCCGGGTCGAGGCGACGCAGCACGTGGAAGAGGCCCAGGAAGACCGGAATCTGGAGGAACATCGGAAGGCAGCCCATCAGGGGGTTGGCCTTTTCCTTCCGGTAGAGCTCCATCATCTCCTTCTGGAGCGTCTCCCGGTCACCCTTGTGCTTCTCCTGCAGCTCCTTGACCTTGGGCTGCAACGCCTGCATCGCCCGCTGGGACTTGATCTGCTTGACGAAGACCGGGAACAGGATGACCCGGACGGTGACCACCAGGAAGACGATGGCCAGGATCCAGGCGAAGTTGGTGCCGATCACCGCGTCGACGGGCACCCCGATGGCGTCCCAGGCAGAGTGCCAGGTCAGCAGGATCCACGAAATCGCGAAGTAGATCCAGTCGAGACTCAATTCGGGGCTCCAGTCACATCGACACGGCGGCGACCGCCCGGCTCCGGAACCGGGTCATGTCCACCAGGGTGAAAGGGGTGGCAGCGCAGCAACCGCCGGACCGCCAGCACGGCTCCCCGGAGCGCGCCGTGCCGCACGAGCGCCTCCTGGGCGTACGCACTGCACGACGGGTAGAACCGGCAGCGTGCCGGCAGTGCCGGACTTATCCACCGACGGTACGCGATGATGGGCGCGATCAGCACCTTGGCACCGGTTGACGTCTGGCGGGTGGAGGTCGGGTCGGCGCTCACCGGGGCCGCCTCTCCCGAGGTGACCGGGCAACCGCGATGGCGGCGTCCAGGTCGGTGGTGAGCCGGGCGTACGACGCCTCGGCCGCGGCGGGCAGTGCCCGGACGACCAGGGTGCTGCCGTCGGGCAGCGCGCCCAGCCGTTCCCGGGCCAGCGCCCGGAGGCGGCGCCGCACCTTGTTACGGACCACCGCGTTGCCGACCGCCTTGGATACGACGAAACCGGCGCGGGCCGGTGCGGAGGGTTGCTCCGCGCCAGACGCCCGCGCCGGCTTCGGCGAGGTCGTTGCGCTGGGGTCGGTGGCCGACGGCATGGTCAGGTGGACCACGAGGGCGCCTCGGCCGACGCGACGGCCACCACGAACCGCTGCGGCGAAGTCAGTGCTGCGCCGCAGTCGCTGTGCGGCGGCCAGCACGACTGCCCACGTCCCCCGGACCGGCCCGATCGGCTCAGGCCGACAGGGTGGTACGACCCTTGGCGCGGCGGCTCGAGAGGATGGCACGGCCGGCACGGGTGCGCATGCGCAGCCGGAAGCCGTGGGTCTTCGCGCGCCGGCGGTTGTTCGGCTGGTAGGTGCGCTTGCTCACGTCAGGCTCTCCGTTTTCGTACGCGCCCCGCGCGACGGGATCGCCGGGGTCGTGGGGTGGTCCAGGCCACCTCGACGATGGCCACCGTTCGGTGCTGCCCTGCGGAGCGGGACCGGCGATGCGGGGAAGCGACCGCGGACAGCAAGCATCCATCACCCTAGCAGAGGGCGAGAGAGCAGCCGCTCCAGCCTACGCAGGGGTGCAATGACCGTCAAACACCCGCAGGAGGGGGGTCGGGACGCGCCCGGGACCGAAGGGGCGGTTTTCGCTGATGCCGACAAGGTCGCTCAGGCGTCGCCGGTTGATGGCGCAGGGACAACGCTGTTACCGTGCCCGATTGCGGTGAGCGTCGGATGCTCCGGTCGTCGCGCGCAGGCAAGACCGGACACGCTGGTGAATCGTTCGGCACGGTGAACCCGCTTCAGCGGCCGTCCAGGCAGGGGCAGGTCCCGCGCCCGGCGGGCGGCCATAATCGGTCGGTGCACAGGCTGTGGATAACCTGTGGACGAGCGCTGGTCAGTTGTCCGGGTGGGTGATGTTCCACCCGTGCACGCGGCGGGCCCGGGACGGGCGGCTGGCAGACAGCGGCGGCCGGGAGCAGAGGCGAGGGGGTGGCACGACGGTGGCCGGTACGACCGACCTTGCCGCGGTGTGGTTGGCGGCGACCGACGAGCTCGCCGACGAGATCATCTCTGCCCAGCAGCGCGCCTACCTCCGGTTGACCCGGCTGCGGGCGATCGTCGAGGACACCGCGCTGCTCTCGGTGCCGGACGCTTTCACCCGGGACGTGATCGAGTCGCGGCTCCGCCCGGCGATCACCGAGGCGCTGACCCGCCGGCTCGGCCGGCCGATCCAGGTCGCCGTGACCGTGCGGGTGGCCGAGGACGCCACCGGCCGCCCGGCCGGCACCGTCTACCGCAGCACCCCGGAGCCCGGGCCACTCGACGTCGACGAGCCGCCCGCGGGTCCGCGTGCGGACGAGTACGCCGGACGAGCCATGGCCGACGACGCCCTCGGTGAGCAGCCGCGGCCGCCCGAGAACGCGGTACCGCCGGCGCCGGCGGGCCCACCCCCCGCGACGACCGTGGACGGACACCGGCCGGGGCTGATCCCGGCCAGCCGGGACGGGCAGGAGGCACTGTTCAGCGCGGCCTTCGTCGAGCCGATGCGGTCGCCTCGACCGTCGACCGAGCGGCGCGGGTACGACGAGCAGGCGGCCCGCCTCGACCCGCCCGGCCCCGACACCCGGCCTTTCGAGCCCCGCTACCGCGAGGACGCCACCTCGCCCCGGGACCAGCATGTGATCCGTCCGCTGCCCCGGGAGGGCGCGACGGACAGCGGCCCGGGTCGCAGCGGCATGGAGCACCGCCCCGGCGGGCGGGACGAGCGCCGGCTGCCCGGCGCCGACACCGGCGGCAACCGGCTGAACCCGAAGTACATGTTCGAGACGTTCGTCATCGGCTCGTCCAACCGGTTCGCCCACGCGGCGAGCGTGGCGGTGGCCGAGTCGCCGGCGAAGGCGTACAACCCGCTGTTCATCTACGGCAGCTCCGGGTTGGGCAAGACGCACCTGCTGCACGCCATCGGGCATTACGCCACGACGCTCGGCAACGCCCGGTCGGTGCGGTACGTCTCGACCGAGGAGTTCACCAACGACTTCATCAACTCGCTCCGGGACGACAAGACCAGTGCGTTCCAGCGGCGCTACCGCGACGTCGACATCCTGCTGATCGACGACATCCAGTTCCTGGAGAACCGCGAGCGCACGCAGGAGGAGTTCTTCCACACCTTCAACACCCTGCACAACGCCAACAAGCAGATCGTGATCACCTCGGATCGGTCGCCGAAGCAGTTGGCGACGCTTGAGGACCGGCTGCGGACCCGCTTCGAGTGGGGTCTGCTCGCCGACATCCAGCCGCCGGACCTGGAGACGCGGATCGCGATCCTGCAGAAGAAGGCGGCGCAGGAGCGGCTCTACGCCCCGCCGGACGTGCTCGAGTTCATCGCCTCCCGGGTGTCGAACTCGATCCGGGAGCTGGAGGGCGCGCTGATCCGGGTGACCGCGTTCGCCAGCCTGACCCGCTCGACGGTGGAGCTGTCGCTGGCCGAGGAGGTGCTGCGGGACTTCATCCCGGACGGTGCCGGCCCGGAGATCACGGCGGACCAGATCATGGTCTCCACGGCCGACTACTTCGGGGTGAGCCTGGAGGATCTGCGCGGCCAGTCCCGCTCCCGGGTGCTCGTCAACGCCCGCCAGGTGGCCATGTACCTGTGCCGGGAGCTGACCGAGTTGTCGTTGCCCCGGATCGGGCAGGCGTTCGGCGGGCGGGACCACACCACCGTCATGCACGCGGACCGCAAGATCCGCCAGCAGATGGCCGAGCGGCGCTCGCTCTACAACCAGATCGCCGAGCTGACCAACCGGATCAAGCAGAACACCTGAGGGGTACGCCACCACACGCCCCGGGACACGCCCGGCCGGAGACCCGGCCGGGCGTTCTTTCCATGGGGCGCGGCGGTGCCTCGATCGCCTCCGACGGCGCTCGTCGCGCCGTCCGACGAGCTTTCCGCTTGACCCTCGACATGGTGTAGGCCACAGCATCGGTGCCGTGTCCACCCCGAAGCTCACTCGTTGTCCACACCTTGTTATCCACCGTCGGTGGATAACTACGGTCGGTCTCGCCTCGGTTACCCACAGGCTGTGGAGAAACCCTGTGTACGACGCTGTGGACGCCTGGGGACGACGACGAAGTTATCCACCGACGATCGTCGAGCTGTGTACGGCCTGTTGAAGGTTCTGGGGACAACGGCAATGGTGATCTTCTCGACCGTCCACAACCCTGGGGAGAAAGTCGGTGGATTACCGGTGGACAACCGGTGGACAACGGTGGACAACCGGCCCTCGTCGCCGGGGTGTGGACAACCGACGCGGTTTCACACCCGGTTCTCCACAGCCAACTCACCGGGGGATAACCTGCCTGAGCTGCGCAGACCCGAGTTCTCCACAGTTTGCACAGGTGCGATGAAGACGATGGGTTATCTCTTCTAAGAGAACAAAAACCAATCATCACCGTTGGGCTTTCTGTGGATCGTGCTGAACGCTGCCAGACAGGCCGGTCAGCATCGACACGATCCATGGGGTCGGGCGCACAGCCGATGTCCCCGCGCCCTAAGGTGCGATGGGTACCCGCACGGTCGGGCGGGACGGTAGGCAGCGGTCGGCATGAGAGAGTTGTCGCTGACGTCGACGCGGAGGCATTGATGAAGTTCCGAGTGGAGCGCGACGCGCTCGCCGAGGCCGTGGCGTGGACCGCGAAGAGCCTGCCCAACCGGCCGTCCGTACCGGTGCTCGCCGGGGTGATGCTCCGCGTCACCGACGGCAACCTGCGGGTCTCCGGGTTCGACTACGAGGTCTCCAGTCAGGTGACCGTCGAGGTACAGGGTGACGCCGACGGCGCCGCGCTGGTCTCCGGCCGCCTGCTCGCCGAGATCACCAAGGCGCTGCCGGCCAAGCCGGTCGACATCGCCGCGGTCGGCGCCCACCTCGAGTTGGTCTGCGGCAGCGCGCGGTTCACCCTGCCCACCATGCCGGTGGAGGACTACCCGGCGCTGCCCGAGATGCCGCAGAGCGCCGGCACCGTCGACGCCGCGGCCTTCGCCACGGCGGTCGCCCAGGTGGCCATCGCCGCCGGTCGTGACGAGACGCTGCCGATGATGACCGGGGTCCGCGTCGAGCTCTCCGGCAGCACGCTGTCGATGCTCGCCACCGACCGGTACCGGCTGGCGCTGCGCGAGATCCAGTGGCGACCGGACGACCCCGAGGTCAGCATCAACGCCCTGGTCCCGGCCCGCACCCTGAACGACACCGCCAAGGCGCTCGGCCCGCTGGGCGGCGAGGTCACCCTCGCCCTCGCCCAGGGCGCGGCGGGCGAGGGCATGGTCGGCCTCGCCGGTGGCACCCGTCGCACCACGAGCCGGTTGCTCGACGGCGCCAACTACCCGCCGGTGCGCTCGCTCTTCCCGGCCACCCACAACGCCGAGGCGCGGGTGCCGGTGAGCACGCTGATCGAGGTGGTCAAGCGGGTCGCCCTGGTGGCCGAGCGCACCACCCCGGTGCTGCTCAGCTTCAGCGCCGACGGTTTGGTGGTCGAGGCGGGCGGCTCCGAGGAGGCGCGGGCGAGCGAGGCGATGGAGGCCACCTTCACCGGTGACCCGCTCACCATCGGCTTCAACCCTCAGTACCTCATCGACGGCCTGGCAAACCTCGGCGCGCAGACCGCCGTGCTCTCGTTCGTCGACGCTTTCAAGCCGGCGGTGATCTCACCCGCCGGCGAGGATGGTGAGGTAATTCCGGGGTATCGGTACCTCATCATGCCGATCCGCGTCTCTCGCTGATCGGCCCAGCAACACCAGATCCACGGAGGTAGGAACACATGCAGCTCGGCCTGGTAGGACTCGGCCGGATGGGCGGCAACATGCGCGAGCGGTTGCGGGCTGCCGGCCACGAAGTGGTCGGATTCGATCACAACCCGCAGCTGAGCGACGCGGCTGACCTCGCCGAGCTGGCGCAGAAGCTCGAAGCACCGCGCGCGGTGTGGGTCATGGTGCCGGCCGGCGTCACCGACGCCACGATCGACGAGCTCGCCGAGGTGCTCGGGGACGGCGACATCATCATCGACGGCGGGAACTCCCGCTTCAGCGACGACGCGCCCCGCGCCGAGCGGCTGAACGAGCGCGGCATCGGCTACGTCGACGTCGGCGTCTCCGGGGGTGTCTGGGGCCGGCAGAACGGCTACGGGCTGATGGTCGGCGGCGCCCAGGAGCACGTCGACCGGCTCATGCCGATCTTCGAGGCGCTCAAGCCGGAGGGCGAGTTCGGCTTCGTGCACGCCGGCCCGGTGGGCGCCGGGCACTACTCGAAGATGGTGCACAACGGCATCGAGTACGGCCTCATGCACGCCTACGCCGAGGGCTACGAGCTGCTGACCGCCTCCGAGCTGGTGACCAACGTCCCCGGTGTGTTCAAGTCCTGGCGCGAGGGCACCGTCGTCCGCTCCTGGCTGCTCGACCTGCTGGACCGGGCGCTGGACGAGGACCCGGAGCTGGCCGACCTGAGCGGCTACACCGAGGACACCGGTGAGGGGCGCTGGACGGTCGACGAGGCGGTCCGGCTCGCCGTACCGCTGAACGTCATCACCGCCTCCCTGTTCGCCCGCTTCCAGTCGCGCCAGGACGACTCGCCCGCCATGAAGGCCGTCGCCGCGCTGCGCCAGCAGTTCGGCGGTCACGCCGTCCACAAGCGCTGAGCGGTATCCACAACCTGTGTACGTCCGCCGGCTGGAACTTGTCGACTTCCGCTCGTACGAGCGCGTCGCCGTCGACCTCCAGCCGGGGGCGAACGTCCTGATCGGCGCCAACGGCGTCGGCAAGACCAACCTCGTCGAGGCGCTCGGTTACGTGGCGACCCTGGACTCGCACCGGGTCGCCACGGACGCGCCGCTGGTCCGGATGGGCGCCTCCGCCGCGGTGATCCGCTGCGCGGTCGTCCACGACGGGCGGGAACTCCTGGTCGAGCTGGAGATCGTGCCGGGTCGGGCCAACCGCGCCCGGCTGGGCCGGTCCCCCGCCCGCCGGGCCCGCGACGTGCTCGGCGCGCTGCGGCTGGTGCTGTTCGCGCCGGAGGACCTGGAGCTGGTCCGCGGCGACCCGTCCGAGCGTCGCCGCTACCTCGACGACCTCCTCGTCAACCGGCAACCGCGCTACGCGGGCGTACGCGCCGACTACGAACGCGTGGTCAAGCAGCGCAACGCCCTGCTGCGTACCGCGTACCTCGCCCGCAAGACCGGCGGCACCCGGGGCGGTGACCTCGGCACCCTCGCCGTGTGGGACACCCACCTGGCCCAGCACGGCGCGGAACTGCTCGCCGGCCGACTGGAGCTGGTCGCCGCGCTCACTCCGCACGTCGCGAAGGCGTACGACGCGGTGGCCGCCGGCCGGGGCGCGGCCGGTATCGCCTACCGGCCCTCGGTCGAACTGGCCGAACCGACCACCGACCGGGCCACCCTGGCCGAGGCGCTGACCACCGCGCTCGCCGCCTCCCGGTCCGCCGAGATCGAACGGGGCACCACGCTCGTCGGGCCGCACCGCGACGAGTTGGCCCTGTCGCTCGGCCCGCTGCCCGCCAAGGGGTACGCGAGCCACGGCGAATCCTGGTCGTTCGCGCTCGCGCTGCGGCTCGCCGGGTACGACCTGCTGCGCGCCGACGGCATCGAACCGGTCCTGGTGCTCGACGACGTCTTCGCGGAGTTGGACGCCGGGCGCCGGGAACGGCTGGCGGAACTGGTCGGCGGAGCGAGCCAACTGCTGGTCACCTGTGCGGTGGACGACGACGTTCCGGCCGCGTTGCGGGGCACCCGCTATCAGGTCGGCGAGGGGACGGTAAGCCGTGTCGGATGAGCCGGAGAACCGGTCGTCGCGCGTTACCTCCACCGGCAGCGGCCGGCAGGCCGGGAACGCTCCGGGCGGGCGTACCCCTGAGGCCGGGGCGACCGACGGGCAGCCGGACGGGCCCAGCGGCCCGGAGCTGGCGCGGGCGGTGCTGGACGCCGCGCTGTCCCGCCGGCAGGCGGCGGCGCGCACCCGGCGGACCACCGGCGGTGGTACCGACGGCGCCGGCGGCTCGGGACGGCGGCTGCGTGGCTACTCGGGCCCCGGGCCCGACCCGCGTGACCCGCAGCCCCTGGGCGCGGTGCTGAACCGGTTGGTGAAGGCGCGCGGCTGGCAGCAGCCCGCGGCCGAGGCCACCGTGTTCGGGGCCTGGGAGCGGGTGGTCGGCGCGGAGGTCGCCCAGCACAGCCGGCCGGTCAAGCTGGAGGACGGCGAGTTGACCGTGGAGGCCCGCTCGACGGCCTGGGCCACCCAGCTCCGGCTGCTGGCCGGCTCGTTGCTCAAGCAGATCGCCCAGGAGGTCGGTCACAACGTGGTGCGCAAGCTGCACATCCACGGTCCGGCCGCGCCGTCCTGGCAGAAGGGCCCGCGCCGGGTACGTGGTCGGGGGCCCCGCGACACCTACGGCTGAGCCGGCACTCAGCGCTGCCGGCCGGCCTCCCGGGCCGCCCGCTTGCGCTCGCGCTGTTCCCGAGTGAAGCGCTTGCGCTCGGCCAGGTCACGTTTCCACGCCTCGCGGGCGGCGGTCGAACCGCCCTGCACCGCGCCCTGCACGCCGTCGGCCGGCCCGGCGAAGTGCCGGAAGGCCCAGCTCAGGAGACGACCGCCCTCGCCCGGTGCCCTGCTGGTCGCGCCGTGCTCGCTCATCCGCCGTCCCTCCGCGTGCCAGAACCCTAGGGTTGCCACACCAACAGTTGGTGTACCAATGATCGGTAGGGTAGTTGCCGTGGATGAGGAGAGCAACCAGCCGCCGGGCCTCGACCCGCTGGCGCTGGAGCAACAGGTCTGCTTCGCCCTGTCGGTCGCGGCGCGCAGCGTGGTGGCCGTCTACCGACCGCTGTTGGAGCCGATGGGGCTGACCCATCCGCAGTACCTGGTGATGTTGGCGCTCTGGCAACACGCGCCGCTGTCCGGCCGCGACCTCAGCCGCCTGTTGCAGCTCGACCCGGGCACCCTGTCACCCCTGCTCAAGCGGCTCGAAGCGGCCGGCTACCTGCGCCGGGAACGGGACGCCGCCGACGAGCGCAGCCTCGCCGTCACGCTCACCGCCAGCGGGGTGGCCCTGCGCGCCCAGGCCGAGCGGATCCCGGCCGCCATCGTGCAGCGTCTCGGACTGCCCGTCGAGGACCTGCAACACCTGCACGCGGCGCTCACCCAGGTGATCGCCGCCGCCAACCGGCCCGCCGGGCCGGCGGCTCAGGCGTCGGCGTAGACGGCGAAGCCGCGCTCGGCGCAGCGCCGGTAGAACGCCGCCAGCACGCCCAACTCCGCACAGGTGAAGTTCCACTGCGGCGGATCACCGCTCTCGTCGCGCAACGCGTCGAGCCGGGTGTCCAGCCAGCGCAACTGCTGTTCCGCCAGTCGGCCGTCGCCGAGCAGCGCCCGCAGCACGGTGCTCACCGAGTCGAAGGTGACCGTCTCGCCGTACTCCCGGTGGCCGGCCACGAACCGTTCGATGCCGCCGGCGATCCAGGCACAGCCGTCCGGGTCGATCACCGGGTCCTCGTCCTCGGCGGCGGCGTCTGTGGCGTACAACACACCTTCGAGGCCGAGCAGAAGATCCACCAGCTCGGTGTACGCGGTCGCCCGGACGGTGCCGGTCTTCGCGATCAGCTCGGCCAGCGCCGCCGTCGGCGCGGAGATCCGTGGGATGTCGACGATCTCGCCGAAGTCGACGAACTCGGCCGGCGCCACCGGATCGTAGAAGCGGCCGGTCCGCGGCCAGTGCACCGCGACGTTGTCCAGCCCCATCTGTCACCTCTTAAAGAGCACGTGTCGGGTCGATCGGGTCGATCGTCCCGGTTCCGGCCGGTAAAGATCAAGGCCGCTACCCGGGGCGCCGCAAACGTACGGCACGGACGATCCGGCCGCGACCCCCGACCCGCCCGAGCGCGGGTCAACCCGTTCGGGTGCGGCGCGTCCGAACAGAGCCTGGCGTGTGGGGGGAGTCGAGGGTAACGGGGTTCTGCCGGCTACGGACATCTCAGCCGCCTCGTTGAGGGTGCCGAGTGGTGGTTCTGTCCCCCACGCACAGTAGGATTGACAGCGAGACGAAGACCCGGTGCGGAGCGCGGGAACGGGGCCGGTGGCCCCAGGTCATTCTCCACTCCGGGTCGAGCCGATCGCGATCCGCGGGCGACCGCGGCGACCGGCGCGTTCGACCCGTTGTCCGGAGGTCTCCGGCACCGGTCCGCGCGCCGACGTCGCGTCCTGTCCCGCCGAACCCGCGCCCGACGCGCCCCACCGGCGCCGACGACGCGAGAAAGTGGCCGAGGGTGGCAGCGCAGGACAAGCAGGAGTACGGCGCAGAGTCGATCACCGTTCTCGAAGGTCTGGAGGCGGTCCGCAAGCGGCCCGGTATGTACATCGGGTCCACCGGCGAACGCGGTCTGCACCACCTCGTCTGGGAGGTCGTGGACAACGCGGTCGACGAGGCGCTGGCCGGGTACTGCGACACCATCGACGTGGTGCTGCTCGCCGACGGCGGCGTCCGGGTCACCGACAACGGCCGGGGTTTCCCCGTCGACCTGCACCCCAAGCTCAAGAAGCCGGGTGTCGAGGTCGCGCTGACCGTGCTGCACGCGGGCGGCAAGTTCGACGGCAAGGCGTACGCCGTCTCCGGTGGTCTGCACGGCGTCGGTGTCTCCGTGGTGAACGCGCTCTCCACCAAGATGGCCGTGGAGATCCACAAGTCCGGTTTCGTGTGGCGGCAGCAGTACCACAACTCCAAGCCCACTCCGCTGGAGAAGGGCGAGAGCACCGACCGCACCGGCTCGGCGGTCTCCTTCTGGCCGGACGCGGACGTCTTCGAGACCGTCGACTTCGACTTCCAGACCATCTACCGGCGCCTCCAGGAGATGGCCTTCCTCACCCGCGGCCTCACCATCCACCTGCTCGACGAGCGGGTCGCCGAGGGCGAGGACGGCAAGCCGCGCGAGGTCACCTTCCGGTACGACGGCGGTATCGCCGACTTCGTCCGGCACCTCAACGCCTCGAAGAACCCCATCCACAAGACCGTGGTGGAGTTCGGCGCCGAGGAGGAGGGCATGTCCCTCGAGATCGCCATGCAGTGGAACGAGTCGTACGGCGAGTCGGTCTACACCTTCGCCAACAACATCAACACCCACGAGGGCGGCACCCACGAGGAGGGCTTCCGCTCCGCGTTGACCAGCGTCGTCAACCGTTACGGCGCCGACAAGAAGCTGCTCAAGAGCGACGAGAAGCTCTCCGGTGAGGACATCCGCGAAGGGCTCGCGGCGATCATCTCGGTCAAGCTCACCAACCCGCAGTTCGAGGGCCAGACCAAGACCAAGCTCGGCAACACCCCGGTGAAGAGCTTCGTGCAGCGGGTCTGCAACGACCGGCTGGTCGACTGGTTCGACCGCAACCCGGCCGAGGCCAAGATGATCATCCAGAAGGCGTCCCAGGCCGCCCGCGCCCGCATCGCCGCGCAGCAGGCCCGCAAGCTGGCCCGGCGCAAGTCGCTGCTGGAGTCCGGCTCGATGCCCGGCAAGCTCGCCGACTGCCAGTCGACCGACCCGCGCGAGTCCGAGGTCTTCATCGTCGAGGGTGACTCGGCGGGCGGCTCGGCCAAGCAGGGTCGTGACCCGCGCGTCCAGGCGATCCTGCCCATCCGCGGCAAGATCCTCAACGTGGAGAAGGCCCGGATCGACCGGGTGCTCAAGAACAACGAGGTGCAGGCGCTGATCACCGCGCTCGGCACCGGCATCCACGACGACTTCGACATCGAGAAGCTGCGCTACCACAAGATCGTGTTGATGGCCGACGCCGACGTCGACGGCCAGCACATCCAGACGCTGCTGCTCACCCTGCTGTTCCGCTTCATGCGTCCGCTGGTCGAGTTGGGGCACGTCTACCTGGCGGCCCCGCCGCTCTACAAAATCAAGTGGAACAAGAAGGGCGACGACGCCCAGTACGCGTACTCGGACCGGGAACGCGACGGGCTGGTGGCGCTGCGCCAGCAGAAGAAGCCGAACGCCAAGCCGGACGACATCCAGCGGTTCAAGGGCCTCGGCGAGATGAACTATCCCGAGCTGTGGGAGACCACGATGAACCCGGCGACCCGCACTTTGCGTCAGGTCACGCTCGACGACGCTGCAACCGCAGACGAGTTGTTCAGCGTCCTGATGGGTGAGGACGTCGAAGCCCGCCGGTCGTTCATCCAGCGCAACGCCAAGGACGTGCGGTTCCTGGACATCTGACGGACGTCGGCGGGCCGGCCGGGCAGAACCCGGCCGGCCCGCCGGTCCACAGAGTTATCCACAGCTTGGCGGCTATCCACAGCCGTTATCCACAGCACGAAAACGACTCTGAGTCTGATAAGGGTATACAGTGACCGATTCTCCCGAGTCCACACCGAACGAGCCTGAGGTACCTGCCGAGGCCATCGCCGCGGTGGTCGCGCACGACCGGATCGAACCGGTCGGGCTCGAGGTGGAGATGCAGCGCTCCTACCTCGACTACGCGATGAGCGTCATCGTCGGGCGCGCGCTGCCGGACGTCCGGGACGGGCTCAAGCCGGTCCACCGCAAGATCCTCTACGCCATGTTCGACTCCGGCTACCGCCCGGACCGCGGCTACGTGAAGTGCTCCCGCGTCGTCGGCGACGTGATGGGCCAGTTCCACCCGCATGGCGACTCGCCGATCTACGACGCGCTGGTCCGGATGGCGCAGCCCTGGTCGCTGCGCTACCCACTGGTCGACGGCAACGGCAACTTCGGCTCGCCCGGTAACGATCCGGCCGCCGCCATGAGATATTGTCTGATCGGAAATGTCCGGATTCGCACCGCCGAGGGCAGCGTGCGGATCGCGGACGTGGTGGCGGACGCCGCGCCGTCCAGCGAGACCGACATCGACCTCAAGGTCCGCGACCGCAACGGCGACCTGGTCCGCGCCAGCAAGTTCTTCCACTCCGGCGAGCACCCGACGCTGCGGCTGCGCACCCGCGAGGGGTACGAGCTGACCGGCACCCACAACCACCCGGTGCTGTGCCTGGTGGACCTGGCCGGCGTGCCGACCCTGCTGTGGAAGCTGCTCGCCGAGATCGCCCCCGGTGACCGGGTCGTTCTCCAGCGCAGCGTGCCGGACGAGATCGGCTACCCGATGCTGGAGCATGTCGAGGCTGCAGTCCTCGCCGGCGCCTTCGTCAGCGAGGGCTGGGTCTCTCCGAACCGGGCCGGGTTCAACAACGTCGACCGGGAGTTCTTCATCCGCGTCCTCGCGGCCTACGACCTCGCCGTCGGCGGACCCCGCTACGTCAGCGAGCGGGCCATCGCTTCGGGCAGCACCCTGCACGAACTCGACGTGCAGGATCTCACCGCGCTGCGTGCGAGCTTCCTCGGCGAGCTGGTGGGCGCGCGCAGCGCCGCGAAGTTCGTTCCCGAGTTCGTCTGGCAGGGGCCGGCCGCGGTCAAGCGGGCGTTCCTTCAGGCGCTGTTCGAGGGCGACGGCTCGTCGTCGCTGCTGCCGCGCAACACCATCCAGATCTCGTACTCGACGCGCAGCGAGCGGCTGGCGACCGAGGTCCAGCAGTTGCTGCTGGAGTTCGGTGTGGTCAGCCGGCAGACCCGGTACGACGACGGCGAGATCAAGGTCGTGGTGACCAACCGCCGGGACGCCCGGATCTTCGCCGCGCACGTCGGTTTCCTCGGCCGTAAGCAGGCCAAGCTGGAGGCCGAGCTGGCCCAGGTGCCGGCGAGCAGCACCGCGCTCTCCAGCGACCATGTGCCGCTGGTCGGCGACTTCATCCGCGAGCACGGCGCGACGCGTTGGACCGAGCGGGACTGGCTGCGCCGGCACAACGTGGACCGCATCGAGCGGTGGGAGCGGGACCGGGCCGAGATCGCGGCCCGGATCACCAACTCCGAGGTGCTCGACGTGGTCGAGCCGTTGGTCGACGGGCGTTTCTACTACGCCGAGGTGGCGCAGATCACGGACGCCGGCGTGCAGCCGGTCTACAGCGTCCGGGTGGACACCGACGACCACTCGTTCGTCTCGGACGGGTTCGTCAGCCACAACACCGAGTGCAAGCTCGACCCGCTGGCCATGGAGATGATGCGGGATATCGACGAGGACACCGTCGATATGCAGGACAACTACGACGGCCGGGCCAAGGAGCCCACGATCCTGCCGTCGCGGATCCCGAACCTGCTGGTCAACGGCTCCGAGGGCATCGCGGTCGGCATGGCCACCAAGATCCCGCCGCACAACCTGCGGGAGATCGGCGCGGCCGTGCAGTGGTGCCTGGAGCACCCGGAGGAGGACGAGGCGACGACCCTCGAAGCCCTGCTCGGCATCGTCAAGGGTCCGGACTTCCCGACGTACGGCTTGATCGTCGGCACGAGCGCGATCCAGGACGCCTACCGCACGGGTCGCGGTTCCATCCGGATGCGGGCCGTGGTGGAGGTCGAGGAGGACAAGCGGGGTCGGCCCTGCCTGGTCGTCAGCGAGCTGCCCTACCAGGTGAACCCGGACAATCTCGCCGAGCGGATCGCCGAGCTGATCAAGGAGGGCAAGCTCGCCGGGATCGCCGACATCCGCGACGAGTCCTCCGGTCGTACCGGTATGCGGCTCGTGCTTGTGCTCAAGCGCGACGCGGTCGCCAAGGTGGTGTTGAACAACCTCTACAAGCACACGCAGCTTCAGGAGACGTTCGGCGCCAACATGCTGGCGCTCGTGGACGGGGTGCCGCGCACGCTCAACCTGGCGCAGTTCATCCGGTACTACGTCGAGCACCAGATCGACGTGATCCGCCGGCGGACGGCGTTCCGGCTGCGCAAGGCCGAGGAGCGGGCGCACATCCTGCGCGGTCTGTCCAAGGCGCTGGACGCGCTGGACGAGGTGATCGCGCTGATCCGGCGGTCGCCGACGGTGGACGACGCCCGGCAGGGCCTGATCCGGCTGCTGGAGATCGACGAGATCCAGGCGACCGCGATCCTGGACATGCAGTTGCGTCGCCTCGCCGCCCTTGAGCGGCAGCGGATCCTCGACGACCTGGCCAAGCTCGAGATCGAGATCGCCGACCTGAAGGACATCCTCGCGAAGCCGGAGCGGCAGCGGAGGATCGTCTCGGAGGAGCTTGGCGAGATCATCGCGAAGTGGGGCGACGATCGGCGTACGCAGATCGTCCCGTTCGACGGCGAGGTCTCGATGGAGGACCTCATCGCCCGGGAGGACGTGGTCGTCACGATCACCCGGACCGGGTACGCCAAGCGGACCAAGGTCGACCTGTACCGCTCGCAGCGGCGCGGCGGTAAGGGCGTCAGTGGCGCCACGCTGCGGCAGGACGACATCGTCAGCCACTTCTTCGTGTGCTCGACCCACGACTGGATCCTGTTCTTCACGAACAAGGGCCGGGTGTACCGGGCCAAGGCGTACGAGTTGCCGGAAGCCAGTAGGGTAGCCAAGGGCCAACACGTGGCCAATCTGCTCGCCTTCCAACCGGATGAGCAGATCGCGCAGATCATCGAAATCCCGGACTACCAGGTAGCGCCCTATCTGGTACTGGCCACGAAGAACGGCCTGGTGAAGAAGACGCGGCTCGAGGAGTTCGACTCCAACCGTTCCGGCGGCATCATCGCGATCAACCTGCGCGATGAGGACGAGCTGGTCGGTGCTGCTCTGGTGGCACCGGAGAACGACCTGCTGCTGGTCTCGAAGAAGGCGCAGGCGATCCGGTTCAACGCCTCGGACGAGGCGCTGCGGCCGATGGGTCGGGCCACCTCGGGCGTGATCGGCATGCGCTTCACGGACGACGACGTCCTGCTCGCCATGGAGGTCGTTCGGGAGGGTCTGGACGTCCTGGTGGCCACGAACGGGGGATACGCGAAACGTACCCCGATCGAGGAATACCCGGTGCAGGGCCGGGGAGGTAAGGGCGTGCTGACTGCGAAGATCACCGAGCGGCGCGGTGGTCTGGTCGGTGCGGTGGTGATCGACCCGGACGACGAGTTGTTCGCGATCACCAGCAACGGTGGTGTCATCCGGACTCCGGTGAAGCCTGTACGCCGTACGCGTGACCGGAACACAATGGGGGTCAAGCTGATGGACCTCCCGGACGGCGTGACTATCGTGGCGATTGCTCGCAATGCCGACGAGCCTGACGAACAGGACTAGTTGAATGACGGAGACACAGGCGAAGTCGGGGAACACGGGGACCTCGGCCAACCCGGTCGACGAGGAGGCCGCCAAGGGCGGCACACCAGCGACCGGCCGCGCGGCCGTGGGCCGGGCCACGGTTCCCGCCGACGCGCCTGCCCCGAAATTCACCCGGGCTCCCGGCATGACACCCCCGCCGGAGCAGCCCGGCGAGGACGCGGGATCGGGTGACGCCAAGGCCGAGAAGTCGGCCGGCGAGACGTCGACCTCCACTGCGGCGGCCCCCACCGCGGCCGCCCCGAACCCGGCGCGTCCGACCACCACGCAGCCGATCAGCACCCGGCCCGGTCAGGCGACATCGACCGGTGCCACCGGCACACAGCCCCGGATCACACCGGGCATGACCCCGCCGGATTCGGGGCGTACGACCCCCGGTGGTCGCCCCGCGAGCGGTGGCGGTCTGCCGCCGGGGATCGGCAACCCGTCCGCCGTCGGGGCTGCCCGCGTCGGTGAGGCGGTCCGTGCCGCGCGTACGTCGGTCAGCTCGGCGGCGTCCCGCGGGCCACGCCGGGCCAGGCTGAACCTCAAGCGGATCGACCCCTGGTCCGTGATGAAGTTCGCGTTCGCGGTGTCGGTGGTGCTGTTCATCGTCGTGGTGGTCGCCACGTCGGTGCTGTACCTGGCGTTGGACGCGATGGGCGTGTTCCAGAGCGTGAACGACAGCCTCAGCGACCTGGTGAACGCCGGCGGTGGGCAGAGCACCAGCGGGTTCCAGATCACCGCCAAGGGCGTGATCCTCAGCTCGGCACTGATCGGCCTGGTCAACGTGGTGCTGTTCACCGCGCTGGCCACGCTGGGGGCGTTCGTCTACAACGTCTGCGCCGACCTGGTCGGCGGGATCGAGCTGACGCTCGCCGAGCGGGACTGAGTGTGCACGGGGCGTCGGGGCACTGCGGAATGCGGTCGCCCCGACGTCTCGTACTCGGGTAGATTTTGCGGGCGTCGACGGCCCGGCCCGCCGGTCGGACCCCGATTTGGGGCCGGCGTAGCGGATGGGTTAATCTTGCTCGTCGCAACGCGGGGCTATAGCTCAGTCGGTTAGAGCGCAGAGCTGATAACTCTGAGGTCGCTGGTTCGATTCCAGCTAGCCCCACCGCACATCGTCCGACGGTCGTCGAGCACGAGGGGTTGCACCATGTTCAAGAAGCTGCTGATCCTGGCCGGCGTCGTCGGTGTGGCTGCCGTCGTCTTCAACAAGGTCAAGGCCGCCAACGACGAGCGTGCCCTCTGGCACGAGGCGACCACCGCGCCCGACCTGCGCTGACGTCACCGCTGGCGGCGATCCGGTCGCCGTCATTCACGGGGCCCTAGCTCAACTGGCAGAGCACTGCCTTTGCAAGGCAGGGGTTAGGGGTTCGAGTCCCCTGGGCTCCACCACTTTTCCCGGTTGGCCTCGGTTCCGAGCAGAGCCAAGCGATCACGCCGTTCCCGCTCAGAGAACGTGCAGGTCATCGATGGTCAGCTTGATTGCGCCGGCCTCTTCCCAGACCGTCACCTGCAGGGTCATGTCGCTTCGTCCCTCCTCCAGGGACCAGAGGGCGACGTCGACCTTCCAGGCGTCATGGTCAGCGAGGAAGAACGTGTGGACGTGCCGCCATGCCTCGGGCGGTAGCGGAATGAACGTCGCGGGGTATTCACGCGCCCAGAGGCCCACGTCGCTGTCCGGTTGCGCGTGGTCGCGGGCCAGACCGTCGAAGTCGCCGGCGGCGATCCGGTCGACCACCTGCTCGATGATCGGTCTGAACTGGGCAGGAAGATCCGCAGCAGTCACCGGTGGATCATGACAAGCGGGGTGCCGGTTGTACAGGGCCCCGGACACGCCCGGCGCGCGATGCTGACGGCTTCAGATCAGGCATCAGCGCTGGTCACGCCGTTCAACGCGACGCGCCCGGCCCGACGGGTGTCGGACCGGGCGCGTCAGGAAAGCAGCTACGCCACGAAGCGGGCGCGGCGTCGGCGTGCGATGACGAAGTTCGCGCCGCCGACGAGGAGAAGCGCACCGCCGATTCCGGCCACGGTCGCGGTGTCGGCGCCGGTGACGGGGAGTCCGCCGCCGCCGGCGACCGGGCTGGTGGAGGTGGCCGCGGTCGGCGCGACGGTCGACGAGGCGCTGGGGGTGGGCTGCGTCGTCGGCGACGCCGTCGGCGTCGGGGTGGGCTGCGACGCGCAGTCGAGTGCGCGCGCCGCGTACAGGCCCTCGTTCAGGTAGGCCAGGTAGCCGTCGACGGATGCCTCGTCGAGCGTCTTCTGCGTGGCCTCCTTCACCTTGGGGCCAGCGGCGGTCAGCGTCCGGACCACCGAGATTCGCAGGTCAACAGCCCAGACCTTCTGGGCGTCGGTCTTGAGCCAGGCGCGCAGGTCATCCGAGGTGCCGTTTAGCCGCTCCTGGATGACGTCGGGCAGGGTCGGCAGGCCCTCGGTGTTCGCGTAGTGCAGGATCTGGGCCGTCAGCACCCGGAGCTGCGTGGTGGTGGCGGTGTCCAGGTCGATGGTGAACAGCTCGCGGATGTCCTTGAACGACTTGCGCTCGACTGTCTGGCAGTTCTGGTCGAGCCCGGGCGACGCGCTCTGTGCCATTGCCGGCGCCGCCGGAACCATGAAGGCCAGCGCTATCGCGACTCCGGCCGGAATCTTCCATCGCATGTGGATAGTCCTCCCCGTTGTAGATCAAAGCCTGGGGATCCTACCGCCGACGGGCGTACCGCATGAGCCCGCGTTTACCGGCACGGGACGCGGGGATCCACGCTCGTGCGCATCGACGTGAACGAACCAGATTCGGCGGAGAAGTTCTGGGAGGGGATGCGGGAGGTGGCCGCTGCCGCCACGCGGCACCAGGATGACGACCTGTTCAAGGCACTTATCAAGATCGGCAGATCCGCGCTGGCCCAGGGCGTGGAACTCGTGTCATCCTGCGGGTTCTTCCTCTCCTGCCCGGTGTGCAGCGCCGCGTCGGGGCAACGCTGCATCAATTCGCCTGGTCATCCACTTGGTGACGACAGGCTGCACCCGGAGCGCGTCGAGTTGGCCGGCAGGGCGATCCGGGGTGAGGTGCCGATCCCCGGGCCGCTCCGGTAATGACGTGTCGGATCGTGGGTCGCCCTTGTCATGATGCGTGCATGGACGAACTGTCGGCCCCGGTGACCGTGCAGCTCTACTGTCGGGTCGAGGTGGTCGTCACCGACCCCGCGGCGGTCACCGGTCGCGCGATCGCCGACCTGCGGGCGGCCGACATCGACTGGTCCGCAGAGGACGACGATCTCGAGACGGCCGTCGAGGACCTACGGTCGGACCTCGTCACCTCGTTGGCGGCCGTGGTGGACATCGGTCGGCTCGGCGACGGCGTACCGGGGGTGGAGTTCCGGGGTGGTCTGTGCTGGGCCGAGCAGGGTCCGGCCCGGGACCCGTTCCGCCCCGACCGACACTGACGGAAGCGTCACCGACGGTTCAATCGTTGCAGGCGCGGGCCGGCCCAGAGCCACAGCAGTGACACCGTCAGTCCGACGGCCCCCATGGCGACGATGACCCACCGGGGCAGTTCGGTGTTGACCGGCTCCGGCAGGCAGCGGTCCGGGCTGTAGTCGATGGTGAGCTGCTGGTGCAGGGGCGGTAGCCGCCGGTCCGGGAACGACCGTTCGTAGATGCCGCAGGTGGTGGGCCCGTCGACCGCGTCGACACGTAACAGCACGTAGGGGCCGTCGGAGGTCCGGGCCGGTTCCACCGCGACCACCGTCGCCGGCGTCAGGACGCCGAAGGGCGGGGGTGGCTCGCGGTCGTCGGTGACACCCAGCAGTATCAGCAGGCCGCAGGGGAGCAGCAGCGCCAGCGGAAGGGATGGCCAGACCTTCGGACGGGTCCCGTTGGCCAGGAACGACGGCATGGCGCTGAGGTTAGTCAGCGGGATCAATGACGACGGAGGTCACGGAACGAGCGTCGCCGTCTCGCCCCGCGCGACGGTGCGTACCTGCCTGACCCAGCCCCGACGGCGAGCCTCGTCGACGAAGTGCGCCAGTGGTGAGCGGAAGACCGGGTAGTCGTCGTAGTGGATCGGCACGGTCAGCTTCGGACAGACCGTCTCCACCAGGTCGGCACCCTGCCGGGCGTCCATGGTGAGCAGGATTCCGGCGACCTTCGTGCCACCGAGATGGATCAGCATGGCGTCGATGTCCGGGTAGCGTTCCGCGATCGGGGCGAGCAGCGGCCGGTTGAGCGTGTCGCCGGTGACGTACAGCCGGAACTCGCGCCGCCCGGCGCGTTCCACGTCGATCATTGTGCCCATCACGTCGGGCAGCAGCCGGTCCAGGACGCCCGGGCCGTGCTTGCCGGGCATCGAGGTCAGGCGCACCGTCGTACCGTCGCGGTGCAGCTCCCGGGACGACCAGGTCGGCAGGCCGTCGGCGGCCCGGAACCCCCAGCGTCGCAGCTTGCGTTCGGCGGCGGGCGTGGTGACGATCGGCAGCTCGCGGTCGAGTTCCCGGCGGGCCACCCGGTCGAAGTGGTCGCCGTGCAGGTGGGACAGGACCACGGCGTCCAGGTGGGGAAGCTGGGCGATCCGCAGCGCCGGGTCCGTACGGCGGCGGGACCACAAGCCCTTGCCGAGGTACGCCCGTTGACCCCGGTGCAGGAAGTTCGGGTCGGTCAGCAGGGTGAACCCGCCGATCCGTAACACCGTCGTCGCGGTGCCGATGAACGTCACCCGCGGATCGTCGACCATCATGCCCACCTCCTCGGACATTCCCGTACCCCCGACGGTGGCGTCCAAGCGGTCAGTCGTCGTCGGTGGGCTGGGCGAGGTCGGGTCGGGCCGCCGGGAGACGCGCCACCAGTCGGGTGAGCGCGCCGTTGGCGACGGTGGCGCCGAGCGCCGATCCGGCGCTGATGGTCCAGCCCACCGGGCCGAGCGGCGTGCAACCGAAGAATTGACTGACCCCCGGCGTCTGGACCACGACGGCCAACGCCCCCAGCGACGCGGCCGTGGACGCCAGCACGGCCGGGCTGGTGCCTCCGGCCAGGATCGTCTGGCCGAGTTGGGTGCCGACGAGCGAGACGAGGGCCACCGTGCCGGCCCGGCGCTGGCTGCCGGTGTACCGGGCCAACGTCCAGCCGACCGTCGCGCCCAGCGTGGTGGACGCCGCGCGCAGGCCGATCTCCCTGCTCAGGGTCTCCCCGAGCGACGCGTCCGGGCCCTCGCGGAGCAGCCCGTCGGTGCGGTCCGAGGCGGGCGGGCGGACCGCGATGGCCAGCGCCGGCGCCAGGTCGGTGAGCAGGTTGACCAGCAGCAGTTGCCGGCCGGTGAGGGCGGAACGACCGGTCGCCGCGGCGCTGAGCACGCTGAACGCGATCTCGCCGAGGTTGCCGCCGACGAGGATGCTCAGCGCGTGCCGGACCGACGACCACATGGCGCGACCCTCGACCAGGGTGGCGATGATGGTCTCCAACCGGTCGTCGGTGACCACCAGGTCGGCGGCCGCCCGGGCCGCCGGCGTGCCGCGTTGGCCGAGGGCGATGCCGACGTCGGCGAGTCGGATCGCCGGGGCGTCGTTGGCGCCGTCGCCGGTCATCGCCACGGTCCGCCCGCACTTCTGCAACGCCTGGATGATCCGTACCTTGTGCGTCGGAGTGCAGCGGGCCACCACGTCGGTGCTGGCGAGTCGTTCGGCGAGGGCCTCGTCGTCAAGTTGGTCGAGTTCGGTGGCGGTGACCACCCGCTGCTCGTCGTGCTCGCTGATGGTGGCCGCGATCGCCTCGGCGGTGGCCGGGTGGTCACCCGTGATCATGATGGTGTGCACGCCCGCCTGCCGGATGCGGCGTACCGCCGGGGCGGCGCTCTCCCGCACCCCGTCGGCGAGTGCCAGGAACCCCACGAAGGTCAGCCCCCGGACGTCGGCGTCGGTGATCTGCGCGGCGTCCACCTGGCACTCGGCGACGGCGAGGATCCGGTGCCCCGCTCCCGCCCGGTCCGCCAGCACGCGTTGGAGTTCCGCCCGACCGGCATCGTCCAACGGCTCCCGTCGACCGTCGGTACGCCGGTTCGCGCAGCGCGGCAACACCGTCTCGGGGGCGCCCTTGACGCTCAACAACAGGCGATTCTCGGTCTCGCCGACGCTGGCGTGGTAGCCCCGGGACGGCTCGAACGGCAGCCCACCGACCGCCCGCCAGCCGGGCGCGCCGGTCTGCTCCACCACCTGGGCCGTGGCGGCGCCCCGCCGGACCGCCCGGTCGGTCTGCAACGCCAACTCCTCCGGATCGGCCGCCGCCGGGGTGGCCCGCAGCGCGGTGGCGAGGGTCGACCGCAGACGGTCGTCGAGCCGGTCCACCGACGCGTACCGGTCACCGACACCATCGCCGACCCCCGCGAGCAGCAACTTGCCCTCGGTGAGGGTGCCGGTCTTGTCGAAGCAGAGCACGTCCACCCGACCCAGCGCCTCGATGGTGCGCGGGTTGCGGACCAACGCGCCGTGCTCGGCCAGGCGCCGGGCCGCCGCCAGTTGCGCGGCGCTGACCAGGAACGGCAGCCCTTCCGGCACCGACGCGACGGCCAGGTTCGCGGCGGTCGCGGCCGTTTGCGCCAGGGGTACGCCCCGGAGCAGCCCCGCCCCGGCCACCGCGATCGCCGAGCCGGCGGCCAACGGGATGGCAGCGCTGGTCAACGAACCGAGTCGCACCTCCACCCCGCTGGTCGGGGGCGCCTGACGGACCAGCGCCAGACTGCGGCCGGACTCGGTGTCGGCACCGGTCGCCACCACGACGGCGGTGCCGTGGCCGGCGGCGACGGTGGTGCCCTCGTACAGCATCGAGTGCCGGTCGGCGATGGCCGCGGCGACCACCGCCCGGTTGCTCTTGGCGACCGGCAGCGACTCGCCGGTCAGCGACGACTCGTCCGCCTCCAAGCCCACCGATTCGAGCACCCGGCAGTCGGCCGGCACAGCGTCGCCCGGTTCGAGAGCGATGACGTCGCCGAGCACCAGGTCCTCGGCGGCGACGACCTGCTCCGTGCCGTCCCGGCGGACCCGGGCGGTCACCGCCGAACGCGACAGCAGCTCCGCCAGCGAACGTTCGGTGTTGCGTTCGTGTACCGCCCCGACCAGTGCCGACCCGCCGACGACGCTGCCGACCAGCGCGGCGTCGACGAGCGAACCGAACGACGCGGACAACACCGCCCCGGCCGCCAGTACGGGGGTGAGCGGGTTGGACAGCTCGTCCAGGAACGCCCGCAGCAGTCCGCCACCGGTCGGCGTGCCGCCGCCCGTTCCGTGGCCGTCGTGCCGGCGTTCCGCCTCCGCGCTGGTCAACCCGTCCGGTGTGGTGTTCAGGCGGTCCAGCACGGTCCGTACCGGCATCAGGTGCCAGGCCGTCGCCACCGGTGCCGGCGTGTCCGACCGGTCGGGTAGCCGGTGGGCCCGCCAGACCCCGTTCGCGAACGCCAGTCCGGCCGCGCCGTTGACCGCCACGAGCGCCCGGTGTGGGAGCTGGGTCGGCGGCGCGGTGAACGCGCCCAGCGCACCGAGCCCGCTGCCCGCCATGGCGAGCCGAATGTTCTGCTGGGTCATCCGCCGGGCCGCACCGGTCGCCTCGATCATCAGGGCCACCACCCGCAGGTCGGTGCCGACCAGCAGGTGCGCACCCCACGGCGGCAGCTCCTCGGGAGCCGACATCCCCAGGCCGCAGTCGGACGCGCCGAGCGCTGCCCGGTCGCCGGAGACCAGCATCACCACCGCGCCCTCGCGCTGGAGCGTGCGTACCGAGTCGGCCAGCTGGTTCCCGCCGGGCAGCAGCGCGTCGGCGAAGTCGTACCGGTGCTCGTCGCCTCCGGCCACGACCAGCCTCAGTCCGGCGTGCCGCGCGGCGGCGGGTAGACCGTCGACTCCGGGTGCGGGCTCCGGTTCGACCCGCAGCAGCGCCGCCAGCCGTCCCCCGTTGGTCAGCCCGAGCAGCTGCCCGCCCGCCGTACGCAGCCGTTCGCCGTCGGGTACGTCGCCGGGCGAGGCGCCGTCGGGCAACTGGTCGAGGGGTGCGAGTCGCCAACCGTCGGACTCCCGTGCGGCGGTCGGGTCGGCGGGGTCGAACAGCTCGAACGCCCGCTCCGCCACCTCGTCGACGTCGGTGTCGGCCGCCGGGGCCAGATCGGCGAGTACGCCCCGCTCCGAGCCGAGCACTTCCGCGTCCAGCACCAGCGTGTCGATCCGGTCCAGCTCGCGCAGCACACTGCGGTCCATGGCGATCACCCCGCGCCGGGCGAGGACCCGGCCGAGCTGCGCCGCGTACCCCTCCCGGCCGCTGCCCGGGGCCTTGGGCAGCGCGGACAGCCCCAGCGCGGCGGCCCGCTTGGGTCCGGCGAACGGCGTCGCCGCCGCTGCCGCCGCCGCGCCCGCGGCCAACGCCCGGTTGATGTAGCGCTCGACCGGGCCGTCGGGCTTCGGGCAGGGGCGTTCGACCGCCGGCCAGCGGGCGGTGGCGCGTTCCGGGTCACCGGTCAGCCGCGGCTCGGCCTTCTCCCAGGCGGTGAGCTGGGCTCGCGCCTCGCCCCACTGCACCATCCGTTGGGCGCCGTCGAGGACTATCCCGGTCCACCTACCGGTCAGACCCTGCACGACCGCCTCAGCCAGCGGGAAGATGACGTCGGCGCGGGGGTCGGAGCGCAGCCGTCTGCCGACGAAGGCGTGCAGCTTCGGTTGCAGGTCCGCGGCGGCCAGCAGGCCGGCGACCTCGCCCGGCAACGGCGTGAACGGCAGGATGCGGGTGGCCGCCGAGATGGTCAGGCCCAGCGCGTCCGAGGCGAGCGCGCCGAGGGTGCGGGGCGTACGCGGTCCCTCCTCGGGCGGGTGCGGGGGTGGGATCTCCGGGTCCGGTTCGTGGTCACAGGTCCGCTCGACCCGTCCGATCGCGGCGATGAGGTCGCGCAGCCTCGGCTCGGGGGCCTGCACGGCCACCACGACCCGACCCGACGGCGCGTTCACCCGGGCCCAGGCGACTCCGGGCAGTCGTTCCAACGCCGCCTCGACCTGCCGGGCCAGCCGGTCGCCACCGTCCTGGCAGACGCCGTGTACCTCGATGTGGTGGCGGCCGGGGCGTGACCAGACCCGGCGTCGGCTCAGGCCCGCCGTCCGGGCCAACCGGGTCGCGGCCGACCCGACGGTCCGGAACGCCTCACCGACCAGGTGCGGTACGCCGATGGACGGCAGGAGGCGGCCGGCGGCGCGACCCGCCGCCGTCATCGAGGCGTACGGCCGGACGGACGCCGACCCGACTCCCCGTTGCCGCTTCTCGTGCCGTCGGTCATCTCGTCCTCCCGCCGCCCTGGTGTCCGGCGGCCTGGCTTCCCGACCTGACGTCCGTTATGCCCCTTGGAGCACCGGAACTTTGGGCGGCCGGAGGCGCATGGACGGGGTGGGGGGTGGAATCCGACGACCAGCACCGGACACGGGGAGGCCGGAATGAGCACGCTGACGCGACACCTCAACGGTTCACGCGAGAACGTCCAGATGTACAGCCGGCGGGTCGAGCTGCCCATGCTGGGTGAGGTGGCCGTACCGCCGCCGGACAAGGTCGCCTACTACGCCGGGCTCGGGGTCCTGGCCGCGTTGCAGGTGATCGAGTGGCCGCTCGCCCTGGTGATCACCGCCGGGCATCTCCTGGCGGACCAGCACTTCTCGGGACTGGTGCGCGGCGTCGGGGAGGCGCTCCAGGACGCCTGACGAGAGCCGGGTCACCTCCCGGTTGACCTGAATCCAGGTTGAGGTCGCAGGCTCGGTGCATGTCGAGCCGAACCGCCACCCTCGCCCCGACGCCCGCAGGGCTGTTCGCGTCCCGGCTGCGGGCGATGACGGTGGGCAGCGTGGCGCTGGTGTCGCTGCTCGCCTTCGAGGCGTTGGCGGTGGGTACGGCCATGCCGACCGTCGCACGCAGTCTGGACGGTCTGGCGTTGTACGGGATCGCGTTCGGTGGCCCGTTCGCCGCCGGTGTGCTGGCCATGGTCGTCTCCGGGATCTGGTGCGACGCGCGGGGGCCGAGCGGGCCGATGTGGCACGGCGTCGCCTGGTTCGTGGTGGGGCTGCTGGTCGCCGGCACGGCGCAGGCGATGACGGCGCTGGTGGTCGGCCGGGTGGTGCAGGGCTTCGGCTCCGGGCTGCTCTCGGTGGCGCTCTACGTCATCGTCGGGCAGGCGTACCCAGAGGAGTTGCACCGACGGATCTTCGCCGCGTTCGCGGCGGCCTGGGTCGTACCCTCGCTGGTCGGACCGGCGCTGGCCGGGCTGATCGTCGAGCACCTGGGCTGGCGGTGGGTCTTTCTCCTGGTGCCGGCGGTGGCCGTCCCGGCGGTGTTGCTGATCCAGCCGGGCCTGCGGTCGCTCGACGCGACCGTGCCGAGCCGGCCGCCGAACGGCGCGGTCGCCCGCATCGGTTGGGCCTGTGGGGCGGGCGCGAGCGCCGCACTGTTGCACGTCGGGGGGCAGCAGCGTGGCGTGGCCGCCGTGACGGTGATCGCGCTCGCCCTGGCCGGTCTGGTGGTCTGCGCGCCGCGCCTGCTGCCACCCGGGTTCCTGCGGGCGGGCCGGGGACTGCCCACCGTCGTCGGACTGCGGGGTCTGGCGTCGGCGGCGTTCGTCGGCGCCGAGGTGGTCATCCCGCTGATGCTCTCCCGGGAGCGGGGACTGTCGCCGACCGCCGCCGGGCTGGTCCTCACCGTGGGTGCGTTGGCCTGGTCGGTGGGCTCCGCAATCCAGGGCCGGATTCCGGTACCGGCCTCCCGGGCCACCCTGCCGCGCGTCGGCCTGTGCGCGATCACCGCCGGTACGGCGACGGTGGCGTTGGCCGTCCGACCCGAGGTGCCGGTGACCGTCGCCGTGTTCGGCTGGGCGGTCGCCGGGCTCGGCATGGGGCTGCTCTACCCGTCGTTGTCGGTGCTCACGTTGGAGCTGTCTGCCCCCGGTGAGCAGGGCCGCAACAGTTCGTCGCTGCAACTGGGCGACTCCCTCTTCGCGGCGACCGTGCTGGCGCTCACCGGTGCGGTGCTGGCGGCGGGCAGCGCGCCCGGCCCGTCGAGCTACCTGGTGACGCTTGTGGTGGCGGCCGGTCTGGCGCTGTTCGGCGCGTTGCTGGCCGGCCGGGTGGTGGTGCCGGGGAGCACCCGGCCGGGCGGGTGATCCGTCGACGATCCGGCGCGTCACTGCCGTTCGGCCGTCAGGCTGGCGAGCGATGAGCTTCCTGACCGTCCTGCCGCTGGCCGTGGTGATGGTCGCCGGGACCCAACTGGTCGTGGCGATCTTCCTCGCCTCGTCCGACCGGCCCCGGGCCGCGTCGTCCGGCTTCCTCGCCGGCGCCGGACTGGTGGTGGTCGCCGGAACGACGCTGAGCTGGTTGCTGACCCGGGTGCTGGGCGGCCTGGCGACCGACGCCAGTACGGCCGCCCGCAAGGTCGACAGCGGTCCGGCCATCGACCTGGTGGTGCTCGCGCTGCTGGTGATCCTGGCCGTGGTGATCTGGGTGCGCCGCGACCGCTCCGGGCCACCCCGCTGGCTGGGCAGCGTCGGTCACGCCGATCCGCGCTGGGCGGCGCGTACCGGCGCGCTGCTCTTCGTGGCGACGCCCACCGACGACATCACCATGGCGACGGTGGGCGCGACCGTGGCCCGGCACGACCTGCCGTGGTGGCACCTCGTGCCGTTCGTGCTGCTCACCGTGCTGCTGCTCGCCGTGCCGCTGCTGGCGCTGGTGCTGCTCGGGTCGAAGGCCGCGCGGGTGCTCGCCCGGATGCGGAGGTGGGCCGAGGGGCACGCCTGGATCGTCAACGAGATCGTGATCGCGTTCTTCGCGCTGCTCACCGTGTTGGACCTGCTCCGGTCGAGGTGAGTGCCGGACACGTACGGGGGAACCGGGTGGAGATGAGAGAAGTGCCGGTTCACGTTCGTCTTACGGTGACGCCATGTTCGTTGTCGTCACCACGGTGATCCTCTACGTCTTCGGTTTCGTGTTCCTCTACGGCGTGATCCGGTTGGGCGTCCGGCACGCGCTGGAGGACCTGGAGCTCCAGCGGGCCCGGGCCCGCCGCGAAGAGGAACTGGCGGCCGCCCGCGACCGCTCGTTCATGCGCGACAACGCGTTCCTCGCGGGCAGTTGAGCCGGGACGTGGACGTGGTGTCACGGGACGCCGCAGGAGTCGGCGGGCGATCCGGCGGCACGGGTGCGAGGATCGCACCCGTGATGGGAACGCTGAAGACCGAACCGGCCCGTGCCCGCCTCGACCTGCTGGCCCCACCGGTCGCGGAGGCCATCGCCCAGTGGCCCGCCGAGGCGCCGGTGGACGTCGACGACGTGCTGGTCGCGCCGATCGACGCCGACCTCGCCGACACGGCGGAGTTCTGCGCCGTGTACGAGGTGGGGCTGGACGTGTCGGCGAACTGTGTCGTGGTTGCCGGCAAGCGCGAGGGTGTGGTCCGCTACGCGGCCTGCATCGTGCTGGCGACCACCCGCGCGGACGTGAACGGGGTGGCCCGCCGGGCGCTGGACGTCCGCAAGGCGAGCTTCGCCCCGATGGCCGACGCGGTCGAGTTGACCGGCATGGAGTACGGCGGGATCACCCCGATCGGACTGCCGGCGCAGTGGCCGATCCTGGTGGACGCACGGGTGATCGCCACCCCACATGTGATCATCGGTTCCGGCGTACGGCACAGCAAGATCGCACTGCCCGGGCCGGCGCTGGGCGCGCTCCCCGGCGCGCAGGTGGTGGAGGGCCTGGCCAGGCCAGCCTGACCAGTTATCTCCGTCGATACCGTTGCACGTGAAACATCACGCCTGACGGGCGGCGGACTCCCGCTGCTCGACCTCGGCCAGCGCGGCGAGCAGCGTGTCCGTCTCCTGCGCGCCGCTGACCGCGTACTTCCCGGCCAGCACGAACATCGGCACGCTGGTGATGCCCAGGTCATGGGCGGCAGCCAGGTCGGCGGCGAGTTCGGCGGTCCGCTCGTCGGAGTCGAGGAAGCGGCGGGCGTCGGCGGCGTCCAGGCCGACCGAGCCGGCGATAGTCGCCAGCACGTCCCGGGAGCCGACGTCGAGACCCTGCGTGAAATGCGCCTGGTACAGGGCTTCCACCAGTTCGGCCGCCCGGTCGCGGTCGGCGGCGTAGCCGACCAGCCGGTGCGCGTCGAAGGTGTTCGCGGCCACCGCGTGGTCGTAGTCCAGTCGGAGTCCGTCGCCCGCCGCGATCTGGACCACCCGCGCGACCATCTGCCGCGCCCGTTCGGGGCCGCCGAACTTGTCGGCCAGCGCGTCGACCACCGGGACCGGCTCGGGCACCGGGGACGGGTCGAGCTGGAACGGCCGGTAGCGGACGGTCACCTCGCCGTCGTAGCGGGCGATTGCCTCGTCCAGGCGACGCTTGCCCAGGTAGCACCACGGGCAGACGACGTCCGCGTAGATCTCGATCTCCATGATCGGTGGCAACTGCCCGGTCAGTCGAGTTGTTCCCGGACCTGCCGCTTGAGTCGGCCCAGGATGGCGGTGCCTCCGCGTACCCGCAGTGGGCTGATCGCCTGGGCCAGCCCCATCCGCTGGTAGAGATCGTCCGGAACCGCCAGCACCTCCTCGGCGCTCGCGCCGGCCAGCCCTTCGGCGAGGATCCCGGCGAACGCCCGGGTGGTGGGCGCCTCCGGTGGGCAGTCGAACAGCGTCTCGACCACCCCGTCCGGCGTCACGGTGGCGCGCAGGAAGAACGCGGTCTGGCACTCGGGCACCTGCTCCATGCCCTCGCGCGCGGTGTCGTCGTCCGCCAGTACGGGAATGACGTCGGCGTACTCCAACAGCATCTCCAGCACCAGGTCGCGCGGCGCGGCGGCGAACTCGTCGACGATCTCGGCCAGTCGGGCCGGCATGTCAGCCATGAGTCGAGGCTACCGCCGGCGCCGACGGCTCACGTGGTCGGCGACTGTTCGCTGATCTCACTCAACGCGCTGGTCGGGTCGAGCTGCATGGCCAGGTCACCCAGGGAGACGATGCCCACCAGCTTGCGGTCGCTGTCGCAGACCAGCACCCGCCGGATGCCCCGGTCCCGCATGAGCGCCGCGGCCTCACCCGCCGAGCAGTGCTGCTCGATCATGACCACCTCGCGGGTGACGATCGAGCCGATGGTGGTGGACGCCGGCGACACGTTCTCGGCGACCGCCCGGACCACGATGTCCCGGTCGGTGAGCATGCCGGCGAGGGTGGCGCCGTCGGTGACGACCACGTCGCCGATGTCCGCCTCCTTCATCACCCTGGCCGCCTCGTCCAGGGTGGTCTCCGCCGACAGGTACACGACCTGCTTGGTCATCACGTCGCTGACCCGGTAACCGGTCATGAGTCCCTCCGAAGACGTATCACCCGATCCGACTGCACTACCCCGTGACGCGGCGGCTACACCAGGTTCGCACGCTCCCGGCTCACCTCGTCGACGATCTGTGCCAGCACGGCGTCCACCGGCAGTTCCACCCGCCGGTCACCGGCCCGCTCGCGCAGCTCGACGTACCCGTCGGCCAGGCGGCGGCCGACCACGACGGCGCGTGGGATGCCGATCAGCTCGGCGTCGGTGAACTTCACCCCGGCCGAGACATGGGTCCGGTCGTCGACCAGCACGCGCAGGCCGGCGGCGGCCAACCGTCCGCCGAGGTCGAGCGCCGCGTCGAGCTGCGGGCCCTTGCCCGCCACCACCAGGTGTACGTCACAGGGTGCGACCGCCGCCGGCCAGCGGAGTCCCCGCTCGTCGTGGTGCTGTTCGGCGACGGCCGCGACCGCCCGGGAGATCCCGATGCCGTAGCAGCCCATGGTGGGCCGGACCGGCTTGCCGGTCGCCCCGAGCACGTCGACGGCGAACGCGTCGGTGTACCGGCGACCGAGCTGGAAGATGTGCCCGATCTCGATCCCGCGCCGGATGGTCAGCTCACCGTCGGCGCAGTCGGGGCAGGGGTCTCCGGCGCGCACCTCGGCCGCCTCGATCGTGCCGTCGGGGATGAAGTCCCGCCCGCAGACCACATCGGTGGCGTGCCGACCCGGCTCGTTCGCCCCGGTCAGCCAAGCCGAGCCGGTCACCACCCGGGGATCGACCAGGTAGCGGATGCCCAGCTTGGCGAGCACCTGCGGGCCGATGTAGCCGCGTACCAGCTCGGGATGCTCGGCCCACTCGTCGAAGACCGCCACCTGCGCCGGCTCCAGCGCGGCGGCGAGCCGCTTCAGATCGACCTCCCGGTCACCGGGCAACCCGACCACCAGAGGTTCGGCGCGGTCGGCGCCGGGCTGGCGGACCGTCAGGACGACGTTCTTCAGGGTGTCGGCGGCGGTCCAGTCGTCGCGGTCACCGAGCCGCCGGTTGTTCGCCAGCTCGACGAGGCTGGCGATGGTCGCGGTCTCCGGGGTGTCGTGCACCTGCGCCGCGGGCCGGGTGGCGGGGCCGCCGGCGGCGGGCGCCCGAGTGACGACGGCCTCGGTGTTGGCCGCGTAGTCGCAGGCCGTGCAACCGACGAAGGTGTCCTCGCCGACCGGCGTCGCGGCCAGGAACTCCTCGGACGCCGACCCGCCCATCGCGCCGGACATGGCGTGCACCACCGTGTGGTCCAGGCCCAGCCGCTCGAAGATCCGCTGGTACGCCGCCCGGTGCCGGGCGTACGCGTCCCGCAGGCCCGCCTCGTCCAGGTCGAAGGAGTACGCGTCCTTCATCAGGAACTCCCGACCGCGCAGCAGACCCGCCCGGGGTCGTGCCTCGTCGCGGAACTTGGTCTGCACCTGGTAGAGCGTCACCGGGAAATCCCGGTACGACGTGAACAGGTCCTTGACCAGCAGCGCCGCCATCTCCTCGTGGGTGGGCGCCAACAGGTGCTCGGCGCCGCGCCGGTCGGCGAGGGTGAAGATGTCGTCGCCGTACTCCGTCCATCGCCCGCTGGTGCGGTACGGCTCGGCGGGCAGCAGCGCCGGGAAGTGCACCTCCTGGTCGCCGATCGCGTTCAGTTCGGCGCGTACCACCTCGGTGATCCGGTCCAGCACCAGCTTGCCCAGCGGCAGCCACGTGTAGCCGCCCGGCGCGGCGCGACGGATGTAACCGGCGCGCAGCAGCAGCCGGTGGCTCGGCACCTCCGCGTCGGCCGGGTCCTCGCGCAGGGTCCGCAGCAACAGGGTCGACATGCGTAGCAGCATTCGCGCAGCCTAAGACCGCGATCCGGGCGCGGCGAGCCAATTCGGGCCGGGTCAGGAGGTGCCGGGGAGCCGGCCCTCGCAGCGGACGTCCGGATCGGCCACCGGCCGCCGCGGCATCATCCAGTCCAGCGCGGTCTCCTCGACCGGCCAACCGCCCACCGACACCAGGCTGTACGGCACCGCCGCCGCCTGCGGGCAGAGGACCTGCGACTCGACCCAGCCGTTGGGCAGGAACCGCACGGTGGCGGTCCGGTCCAGCACGATCGTCGACGTGTCGGTGACCGTGATGAGCGCACCGAGCACCACCTGCCGGCCGCCGGCGGCGGACGGGGGGCCGTCCGGGGTGGCCGTGCCGCCGTTTCCGGGGGCACCCGGGGCCGCGGAGGTCGCGCTGTCCAACGGCCGCGAGGCCGGGCCGCCCGGGGCTGTCGACGCCGGGACTTCCGGGGACGTCGCGGCCGATTCCTTCGGCAGCACCTCGATCGCGGCGGTGGGCAGCAGTGGAACCCGGAGGAACACCGCGCCCATCACCACGGGCAGCACGGCGGCGACCGTGAACGCCAGGCCGTGGGTCAGCGTCGGGGCGATCCAGCCGGGAATCGGGCCGGTGAGCAGCAGGGTGGCGACGGGAGGCACCGCCAGCAGGGCGGCGGTGGCCAGCTCGCCCTGCCGACACGCCGTCCAGATCGCCGGGCCGAGCACGCTGTACGACAGGACCGCCGCCGCCAGCGGCAGGGCCACGCTGACGATCAGGATGCGGGTCGGCTGGTCCGGGTGCAGGTAGCGGGTACGCAGTGCCAGCAGCCAGAGGCCGAGCATCAGCAGCGACGGCAGGAAGCGGAGCTGCCAGGTGAGCGCCCCCAGCGCGACCGCCGCGCTGATCACCCATCCCGGGGTACGCGCCGTACCGGAGGCCAGCAGTGAACGTTCCGGGTCGAACCGGTCAGGAGCGCTGAGCCGGAGCAGTCGACCGAGGACGCCGAAGGTGAGCACGACGACGGGGAACGCCCACACCAGGGCGATCAGCAGGGCGCTGAGCAGGCCGAGCGGGCTGACGTACTGGACCAGCAGCAGCATCGTGGACATGTCCTGCTGGCTGAGCTGCCAGAGCCGCAGCACCAGCAGGAGGACGGGGAAGGCGGGGAGGAGGGTCAGCAGCCACTGTTGCGCCTGCCGCGCCCCCGCCATCCGGCGCGGGCGGCCGGTCCCGTACGAACCGGTGACGATCCGGGGTACGCCGGGGGCGGCAGTGCGATCCTCTCCCACGGCCACTGTCGCACCTCCACCTTCCTCGGATCGGGTTGCTGCTGTTCCGCGACCGGCTGCGGGAGGTTGTACCCCTGCTGCCATCGGAGGTTGGCGTTGAACGCGTTCTCCCAGGCCGAGTTCTTCTCGTCCTTGGCCGACTCGTAGAGAGCGAGGTCGACCAGGTCGAGCAGGGCCTTGTTGGGTCCGGTGTTGACGCCCCACCGCTCCTGGGGTGACGAGCCGATGTCCCAGTGCCGCAGCGGTTTGACGTTCTTGAGGGTCTGCGGGAATCGCTGGCCGTCGTCGCCCGGCTGGTCGCCGGTGACGAAGCCGGCGAGGATCGCCGCGTCGGTGGTGACGGCCTGTACCTTGCCGTCGTACAACTCCTGGATGCACTCGCTGATCCGGTTCCGGCCCACCGGGGTGGCGCCGGCCTCGCCGAGACGCTGGATGGACGTCGAGGTGGTCAGCGAGCAGACCGTCAGCCCGCGCAGGTCCTCCAGGCTGCTCACCGGACCCTTGAAGTCCTTCAACGTCACCACCGACTGCTCGGTGTGCAGGTACGCGGCCGAGAAGACCGCGCCCTCCTCCCGGCGCTTGTCGTTGATGCTGTACGAGGCGATGACCAGGTCGACGATGACGAACCCCTCGCCGTCCTGGGCCTGTCGACGGGCCCGGTCCTCACTCTCGATCGGCACGAATCGCACCTGGGAGTGGTCGAACCCGAGGTAGCTCGCGATCATGTACGCGATGTCGACGTCGAAGCCCTTCCAGACGTTGTTCGGCAGGCGCTGCGAGATGCCCGGCTGGTCGTCCTTCACCCCGATCACGAGCTGCTGCTTGCCCTTGAGCCCGGCGTCCTCCAGCAACTCGTCCCGAGTCGGCGGGCCCATGGCGAGGACGATCGGGACCAGGGCGGCGGCCAGCACGGCCAGCGCGACGACGAGCCCCACAAGTCGGATCTGACGGGTCCGTGCGGTACGCGACGGTGTGGGCGTCGCCGGTGCCGGCCCAGCGGGGCTCGGCTCGCTTGCCTGACTCAACTAGGCCCTCCCCGCTACCCGGCTCGGTGACCGGCCCTCCATTGTGGGCCCTGGTGGCGAGCGGGGGCACCCCGACATCCGGCGGATTGGCGACACCGTCCCGGGCGCGGCACGGATGATCGACACGAGTTCGCCGAAGTTGCGGTGTCAACCCGACTCCGACACCGCGATATCGGTGAACTGGTGTCGATCAAGGTGCGCGCATGACCTCCGCCACGTCGGCCGATCGGGGCACCGGCCGACGCGGGTCCGGTGACAGACTGGTCGCCGCAGGCAACGGGTGGCGTGAGGAGGCGCGGGGTGCGCTGGCGCAGTTTTGTCGCGGTCGGGGACAGCTTCACCGAAGGTATGGACGACGCGTACCCGGACGGCACCTACCGGGGGTGGGCGGACCTGGTAGCGACCCGACTCGCCGCCGAGGCGGGCCCCGATTTCCGGTACGCGAACCTGGCCATCCGGGGCCGGCTCTTCCCCAGCGTGGTCGCCGAGCAGGTGCCCTCCGCGGTGGCGATGAAGCCCGACCTGATCAGCTTCGCGGCCGGCGGCAACGACGTCCTGCGTCGTACCTTCGACCCGCAGACGCTGGTCTCCCGCTTCGACGATGTCGTCCGGCAACTCCGCTCGGGTGGCGCGGACGTGCTGCTCTTCCGATTCGCGGACGTGATGGCACGACTGCCCGGCCAGCGTCTCGTCGCGCCCCGGGTGCAACTGCTCAACCAGGCGGTGGGCGAGACCGCCGAGCGGCACGGCGCGATCCTGGTCGACCTGTACGCCGACGACACGTTCCTCAACCCGATGCTCTGGAGCACCGACCGGCTGCACCTCTCCCCGGCCGGGCATCGACGGGTCGCCGGGCAGGTGCTGAACGCGCTCGGCGTGGGATGCGACGAGGAGTGGCTGCTGGTCCCGCCGCACCCGGCGCCGTCGCCGTGGCTCGCCGCCCGCGCGGCCGACCTGCGCTGGGCCGGGCAGTACCTGGCCCCGTGGATCAAGCGTCGCCTCACCGGCCGGTCCTCCGGCGACACGGTGACCGCGAAGCGTCCGCTGCTCGGGCCGATCGTCGACTGACCGTGCGCACGTTGCACGCCGCGCCGCTGCTGCGCCGTGAGCGGGACGGCGAGCCGGTGCCGGGGCAGGCCGTGCTGGTTAGCGGTGACCGCGTTGAGGCGGTCGGCCCGCTCGTCGACCTGGCCGAGGCGCACCCGGAGGTGCGGGTCCGTCGCTGGCCCGGGACGCTGGGGCCGGGCCTGCTGCACGACGGTCCCCTGCCGGCAGCGCCCACCCCGCGTGAGCGGGTGCACGCGCTGCTGCGACGCGGTGTCACGGCGGTGCTCGCCGAACATCTGGCCGACCCGACGCTACGGGCAACCGTCGACCGGAGTGACCTGCTGGTGCTCGCCACGGCCAGACCGCCGACGCTGCACCCGGGCGGTCGAGCCGACCTCACGGTGTACGCCGCCGAGGCCTGTCTGCTGACCGTGGTCGCCGGTCGGATCGCCCACCGCCGCGCCTGAGCCGGGCAAGCCATCCATTGTGGAGTCGGCTGCGTGAATCGGGGTCGCCCGATGTCCGATCTCCTCGATAGCATCCGCTGCCGCCCCGATCGCCAGGGGCGGGACCATCGGGGAAGGCTGGCAGATGACTCCCAAACCTGACACCACGACATCCACGAGACCTGCCCGGACCCTGCTGGCCATGGGACTCTCGGTGGCGGCCGCCACCGGAACGCTGACCCTCGCCGCCGCACCGGCCGAGGCGAGCGGCGACAACCAACCGCCGGGTGTGCCGACCGAGCTGCAGACATCCGGTGAGCCCTGCACGGCGGCCGAGCCGTACCAGTGGTGGCAGCAGAACGATCTGGTGCTCTCCGCAGTCCTGCACGACGGGGATATCAACGGGACCGGCGGCACCAATCCGTTGACCACGACCTTCGCACTCTGGCCGGTTGACGAGCCGGCGGCCCGCACCGAGCGGTTCGGGGCGTACGGCCGGGACGGCGACCGGGAGAGCGTCGTCTTCGAACGCGAAACCCTGAGCCACGACCGCGTGTACGCCTGGCAGGTGCGGGCCGCGGACAGCGAGGCCGCCGGCGAGTGGAGCGGCCTCTGCTACTTCCGGACCGATTTCCAGGGTCCGGCGGTCGCACCGACCGTCACCTCCACCGACTTCCCCGCCGAGGGCTGGTATCCGGCGCTGCCCGGCCAGTTCACCTTCGACGCCGCGGAGACGCCGGACGTCGTCGGCTTCCGCTATCAGCTCGATGGCGCCCTCGCGCAGACGGTGTCGGCGGACCAGCCCGGTGGCTCGGCCACGATCACGCTCAGCCCGAAGGCCGGCCCACGCAGCCTCTCGGTATGGAGCCTCGATGCGGCCGGAAACCGCTCACCCGAGACGCGGTACGAGTTCCGGGCCAGCGACGTCTCGCCGATCATCACCGGCAGACTCACCGAGGTCGGGGTGCCGACCCAGTTCACCGTGCAGCCGCAGATGGCCGGGGTGGTCCGCTACCGGTTCGGGCTGGACGGTGACCCCGAGCAGACGGTCGAGGCGGCGGCCGACGGCACCGCCACGCTGACCGTCACCGCGAACCGGGCGGGTAGCCGGACGCTCTCCGTGACCAGCATCACCGAGGCTGACGTGACCGCGACCGCCGTACAGACCTTCCAGCTGACCACGGCGCCGAGGATCTCCGCGACGGTCTACCGGCAGGGCGCCACCAGTGGAGGGCCGGGCGTGCCGGGAGTCTTCACCTTCACCCCGCGCCAGGCGGAGGTCGTCAGCTACCGCTACCGCTTCGGAGCGGTCACCAGCACCGTGGCCGCCGAGGCCGACGGCACCGCCTCGGTGACCTGGACGCCCACGAAGGCAGGCCTGACCTCGCTCACCGTCTGGAGCATCGACGGGGACGGCGCCCTGTCGGACGCGGCGTACTTCAGCTTCTTCGTCGGCACCCTGCCGCCGAGCAGCTGAGGGCATCCGCCTGGCCCGAGCTACCGACGGGTGGCTCGGGCCAGGCGGGCGTTCGGTAACCCTGGACGGGTGATGGGCCGGTCACGTTACGGCGGTTGCGGACGGCGATCCGGCGTACCTTGGGGATCATGTCTGTGCCGAACGATCCTGATCCCCGCCTCCAGTCGTACGCCGACCCGCAGCGGCTGGTCACCACCGAATGGTTGGCCGAGCACCTGGGCGACGAGGGCCTCGTCGTGGTCGAGTCCGACGAGGACGTGCTGCTCTATGAATCCGGTCATATCCCCGGCGCCGTCAAGGTCGACTGGCACCTCGACCTGAACGACCAGGTCACCCGGGACTACCTCGACGCGACGAGCTTCGCCGAGATGTGCGCCGCGAAGGGCATCGGCCGGGGCGACACCGTCGTCTTCTACGGCGACAACTTCAACTGGTGGGCCGCGTACGCCCTCTGGGTCTTCTCGCTCTTCGGCCACGCGGACGTGCGGCTGCTCGACGGCGGCCGGCAGAAGTGGGTCGCCGAGGGGCGCGAGCTGATCCGCGACAAGCCGTCCCGGCCGCGTGCCGACTACCCGGTGCCGCTGCGCGACGACGCGCCGCTGCGCGCGTTCCGCGAGCAGGTGATGGCCCACATCGCGGTGGGCCGGCCGCTTGTCGACGTGCGGTCCCCGGGTGAGTACACCGGCGAGATGCTGCACATGCCGGACTACCCGCAGGAGGGCGCGCTGCGGGGCGGGCACATCCCGGGCGCGGTCAACAAGCCGTGGAAGTCCGCCGCGAACGAGGACGGCACGTTCAAGTCCGCCGACGAGCTGAAGGCGATCTACGCCGACCAGCTCGGCCTCAGCCCGGACGACGACGTGATCGCGTACTGCCGGATCGGCGAGCGGTCCAGCCACACCTGGTTCGTGCTGCGGCACCTGCTGGGCTACCCGCAGGTGCGCAACTACGACGGCTCGTGGACGGAGTGGGGCAACCTGGTCCGGGCGCCCGTGGTGAAGGGCGACCAGCCCGGCGGCATCGCCGCCTGAGACGCGGGCTCGGCCGGCTGGGCCAGACGAGGCCCAGCCGGCCGGCACCGGCACATCGCGCCTCAGCCGGCCACCGCGCGAGCGCCGCGCCTCAGCCGGCCAGCGCCAGCACGCCGCGCAGGTCGGGGATGATCCCGGTGATCTCGCCGGTCTCCGGGTCCCAGCGGGCCAGGGCGGCCGGTTCCAGGCGGAGCAGCACCGCACCCTTGTTGTCCCAGCCCAACACCGGGCAGCAGCCCTTGGCGCGGTCCCGCCCGAGGTCGAGCAGATGGGTCACCGAGCCGGTGCGGGAGTCCAGCACGGCCACCCCCTCCGCGCCGTTGATCTGGCTGTTGACGATCCAGGCGGCGCTGGCCAGCCGGCCCCCGTGCAGCCAACCCCGGCCGTAGAACTCGTTCACCTGGTAGGGCGACGGCAGCGCGTCCACGGTGATCCGCGATTCGGAGCGGACCGGTCTGTCGAAGGAGATCCGGCTCCGCAGCTTCAGGTCACCGCGCTCGCCGACCATCTCGAGCAGGGCCGCCCCTCGACCGGCCTCCGGATCGGGTGTGACCACGTTCCAGGCCGACACGTCGGTGGTGCTGGCCGCCTCGGTGTCCCGCTCCACCACGTAGGTCCGGTTGTCGCCGCCGACCAGCACCCGATCGTGCGCCCACACCACCAACTCCAGATAGCCGTCGAGGGGGATGCGTCGTACGCCCGCCGTGGTGAGGTCGACCATGATCAGCTCGTTGGTCTGCGCGAACGCCACCCACCGGCCGTCCGGCGACAGGACTCCCGGCTTGACCGCCGTCGCCTCGTTGCCGCTCTCGTCCCAGGTGGGTGCCGGCGTCACCACGTCGAGACTGCGGACCACGCCGTCGTCGCCGAGAATGCGGATCGGGCCGTCCGGTTGGCCCTCCTCGTTCAGCGGCTGGAACAGCGCCAGCGCCCGCTGGACCGGTCGCGCGGACAGCGTCACGGTCGGCGGGCCGCTGATCCGGCTCAGCGGATCAGACCGGAACGTCAGCTTGGCGGGCGGGTGCTGCACGGGACCGGCGTGGGTGGGCTCGACGGTCGGTGCCACCGGATGGGCCGGGCGTGGATCAGGCGACGGTCGCAGGGCGACGGCCGCACCGCCGGCCAACGCCACGGCCACGACGACCGCGCCGAGGGCCCGTCGGGTCCGCCGGGTCCGCCGCGCCCGGTCCCAGCCGGCCGTCGCCGGTGCGGTGGGCAGCACGTCCTGCACGCTGACGGTGAACAGGTCGCGCAGGTCCTGCTCGTTCACTGGTTCACCTCCACACCGTTGGCGCCCCGGCCCGGTCGGTCGTCGCCGGTGAGGTTGGGCGCCACCTCCCGGAGACGCCGCAGCGCCAGGTGGCACTGGCTCTTCACGGTGCCGACGGTCACCCCGAGCGCCTCGGCCGTGGCGACCTCGGTCAGGTCCTCGTAGTACCGCAGCACCAGCACGGCCCGTTGGCGCGGCGGCAGCGTGCCCAGGGCGTCGTGCAGGGTCAGCCGCAGCGCGCCGTCCCGGTCCGGTGCGGCCCGCTCCGGCGGCGCGGCGCTGAGCCACTCCCGGCGGCGACGACGCCACCAGGACACCGCGTCGCGGTAGAGGATGGCCCGCACGTACGCGGCGGGGTCCCCGTCACGGACCGAGGTCCAGCGCAATGCCAGTTTCAGCAGGGCGTCCTGGAGAAGGTCCTCGGCCTGGTGCCGGTTGCCACAGATCAGGAAGGCCGCGCGCAGGAGCCGGTGCTGGTTGCTCTCCACGAAGGCGAGGTAGCCGTCGCGGCCGTCGTCCGCCGTCGATCCCATCCGCACCCCTTCCGGCCGCCCGTGGTGCGCGTCAACCGACAGACGCACGGGAGGGCGGAAAAGGTTGGACCGATTTTCCGGCCGGTCGCAGTATCCGCCACGCCACCACCGTCACCAGCGCGAAGACACCCGCCGCCGCGCCCACCACCGGAGGAGTCCCGTACGCGGCGGCGACCAGCCCGGCGAGCCCCGCGCCGACCGGGGCGGTGAGCAGACCGATCATCCGCTGGGCCGCACCGACCCGACCGAGCAGCCTCGATGGCACCTGCCGCTGACCGTACGACGCCCACAGGCTGTTCCACACCACCGTCCCAGCGGCGAAGGCGGCCAGCGCGAATCCGCCCGGCACCGGATGCCGAGCCAGCGCGAACCCGGTCAGCGCCAGGGTCTCGGCGGCGAGAACCGCGCCCAGCGCGGGCACCGTGCCGAGCCGGGCGGCGAGCCGGTCCGACCCCAGTGCCCCGGCCACCCCGCCGAGGATCGCCACCGCGGCGAACAGCCCGTACCCGGCCGGCGGCACCCGCAGTACGTCCAGCGCGTAGAGCACCAGCACCGCCATGATGCCGGAGATCGCCAGGTTGCTCGCCGCCGCGAGCAGGGTGACCCGCCACATGGTCCGGTGCCCGCGCAGCCACCGCACCCCCTCGACGATGTCGCCCCACACCGACCCGTGCCCGGTGGCCGGCCGGACGGGTACCGCGGCGGGCGGGGCGAGGGCCAGCACGAGCAGCGCGGCCGCCGCGAAGGTGACGGCGTCGAGAGCGAACGGCAGGGCCGGAGCGGCGGCGAACAGGACACCGGCGGCGGGAGCGCCGAGGAAACCGCCCGCCACCGCCGCACCCGCCTGGAGGCGGCCGTTCGCCCGGGGCAACGCGGCCGGCGGCACCAGGGCCGGGAGCAGCGCGAACGAGGCGGAGTCGAAGAGCGTTCCCAGCGCGGCGAGCAGGAACGCGGCCACCAGCAGCAGACCGATGCCGGCCCGGTCCGCGGCCACCGCCACGGCCAGCGCCGCCACCACCGCGGCGCGTACCCCGTCGATGCCGGCCATCGTCCGGCGACGGTCCCAGCGGTCCGCGTACACCCCGCCGAGCAGGCCGAAGAGCAGCGGTGGCAGCTGCGCGGCCACGGTGACCGCGGCGATGACCCGGGGGTCGCGGGTCAGCGTGGCCGCCAGCAGCGCCAGCGCCGGCGTTCGCAGCGCGTCTCCGAAGCGGGACGCCACGGCGGCGGACCAGAGCAGCCGGAAGTCCCGGCCCAGAGCGGAGGAGGTCATGCCGCCGACCGTGCCGGTTCGACCGGGTCGAGGGTCAAGCCGCCGGGCGAAAGGGGGACGCGGGCAGTCGGTGATCTTGGGTACGGTGAGCGCCGGCATCGGGACCGGGGAGAGCACAGCGTGGACCACACCTTCCAGGTCGACCTGCGTGGCGTGGTCGACCTGCTCAGCCACCACCTCTACGGGAGCCCTCGGGTCTACGTCCGGGAGCTGCTCCAGAACGCCGTGGACGCGATCACCGCCCGGCGGACGACCGAGCCGGACGCGCCAGCGCTGGTCCGGATCGAGCCTCCGGAGCTGACCGGGGACGGCACCCTGCGCGTGCACGACACCGGCGTCGGCCTGACCGAGGCGCAGGTACACGAGCTGCTGGCGACGATCGGCCGCAGTTCCAAGCGGGACGAGCTGGGCTTCTCCCGGCACGAGTTCCTCGGCCAGTTCGGCATCGGCCTGCTCTCCTGCTTCCTGGTGGCCGACGAGATCCAGGTGCTCACCCGGCACGGCGACGACCCCACCGTCCGGTGGACCGGGTACGCCGACGGCCGGTACGCGGTGACCGTGGCGCCGCCGGAGGAGGCCCGCGCGGAAGTGGGCACCACCGTGACGCTGGTGCCCCGCCGGGACGCCGATCAGTGGTTCGGCACCCCGACCGTCGTCGACCTGGCGCGGCTCTTCGGCGCGCTGCTGCCGGTCACCGTCCGGGTCGGCGACGTGGTCACCACCGTCGGTGAACCGCCCTGGCCGACGACGCCGGGAGCGCCGGTCGACCGGGCGGCCCTGATCGCGTACGCCCGCGAGACGCTCGGCGTGGACCCGTTCGACGTGCTGCCGCTCAGCGTTCCCGAGGCCGGGCTGACCGGTGTCGCCGTCATCCTGCCCACCCCGGTGAATCCGGCGGCCCGCGCCGGGCACCGCGTCTACCTCAAGCGGATGCTGCTCACCGAGAACGCCGACGGGCTGCTGCCGGACTGGGCGTTCTTCGCGCACTGCGTCGTCGACGCGACCGAGTTGCGTCCGACGGCCAGCCGGGAGGCCCTGTACGAGGACACCCTGCTGACCGCGACCCGGGAGGCGCTCGGCGACCAGGTACGCGGCTGGCTGGTCCGGCTGGCGCGGCACGACCCGCACCGGCTGGCCGAGTTCCTCCAGGTGCACCACCTCGGCGTGAAGGCGCTGGCGCTGCACGACGACGACATGCTCCGGCTGGTCGACAGGTGGTGGCCGATGGACACCAACGTCGGCACGCTCACCCTGGCCGAGTTCCGGGAACGCTACGGGGTGGTCCGCTACGCGGCCAGCCTCGACGAGTTCCGCCAGCTCGCCGCGGTGGCCGCCGCACAGGACCTGGCGGTCATCAACGCCGGCTACACGTACGACAGCGAGCTGATCGAGCGGCTGCCGGCGGTGGACCGCTCGGTGTTGATCGAACGGCTCGAGCCGAGCGACCTCACCACCCGGTTCGACGCCCTCGACCCGTCCGTGGAACTGGCGCTGCGGCCGTTCCTCACCGCCGCGCAGCGGGCCGTCGAGCGGTCCGGCTGCGAGGTGGTCATCCGGGCGTACGACCCGGTCTCGCTTCCCGCGCTCTACCTGGTCAGCCGGTCGGCGGCGTTCAACGACCAGCTCGCCGCCAGCCGTGACCGGGCCGACGAGCTGTGGGGCGGGGTGCTCGACGCGCTCGCCGCCACCGCGCCGCCGGACCGCCCGCAACTGGTGCTCAACCACCGCAACCCGCTGGTGCGGCGGGTCACCATGCTGGGCGACCCGGAGCTGGTCGGACTCGCCGTCGAGGCGCTGTACGGGCAGGCGCTGCTGCTCGGGCACCATCCGATCCGCGCGGCCGACGCCGCGCTGTTGAACGATTCCTTCCTCGGCCTGCTCGGCCGGGCCGTGCCGGGACGGGAGCAGGAATGAGCGACGAGGACCTGTGGCGGGTGCTGCGCGGCATCGCCGACATGCCGTACGGGGCAGGCCAGATCGCCGCGCTGGAGCAGTTGCTGCGCCGGGTGGACGCCGCCGACGACCGGCACCTCGCCTTCGTCACCCGCATGCAGGCGACGACCGGGTACGTCTACGGTGGCGAGCCGGCGAAGTCGTTCGTGACGTTCTCCTGGTGCCTGTCCGAGTTCGACCGGGACCCGCAGCCCTACCACCAGCGTCACCTGCACCAGTTGCTGTGGCACTTCAAGTACATGGTCTCGGGACTGCTGAAGTTCCCCGAGGTGCCCCTGGACCGCACGTACGCCGTGCTCGACGACATGGAGCGGCGCTACCGGGCCGGCGGGCACAGCCTGCAGACCGTCCACAAGCACCGGTTCCGGGTCGCCGACCACGTGGGCGACGCGGAGGCCGCCGCGCACTGGTACCGGCTGTGGCAGACGACGCCCCGCGACGACCTGTCCGACTGCGCGGGTTGTGATCCGACCAGTCAGGTGGGTTACCTCGCCGACACCGGTCGGGACGCCGAGGCGGTCGCCCTCGCCGAGCCGGTGCTCGCCGGCCGGCTCACCTGCACCGAGCAGCCGCAGTCGATCCTCACCGCGCTCCTGCTGCCGTACCTGCGGACCGGTCGGGGCGAGTCGGCGCGCGACGCGCACCGGGAGGCGTACCGCAAGCTGCGCGGCAGCCTCGCCGACCTGTGGGACATCGGCGACCACGTGGAGTTCTGCACCCTGACCGGCAACGAGGCGCGGGCGGTCGAGCTGGTCGAGCGGCACCTGGACTGGCTGGACCGGCCGCCGTCGCCGGCCGCCGCCATGCACTTCGCGGCCACCGCCGCCGCCGCGCTGCGGCAGGCCGGCGGGGCGACCGTGTACCGCCGTGCCGCCGAGGGTCGGCCGGCGGCCGAGGTGCCGGCGTCGGCGCTGGCCGACGAGTTGGCCCGAACGGCGACCGAGCTGGCCGCCCGCTTCGACGCCCGCAACGGGACCAGCCACCAGTCGCAGTGGATCGAGCGGCGGCTCGCCGTCCGGCCCGACGGCGAGCACCTGCCGCTCTCCGCGAGCGTCCGGCGTCGGCCGTCCCGCCCCGGCGGGGACGCGCCGGCCGGTGCGGCGGCGTCGTCCGAACGCCCCGGCCGGGCACCCGTCGAGGTGTCCACCGTGGCTCTGCCCACCGACGCCGACGACCTGTTGACCCTCGCCGAGGAGAGCTGGGGCCGACACGACCGGGCCACCTTCCGGGCGGCGCTGGCCGCGTACGACGACCGGTTCGACGCCGCCGCCCTACCGGCGCGGACGGTCGCGCACCGGCTGGCGATGCGGGCCGCCGAGCGGGGCGACGAGGACGACGTCGAGGGCGCGGTCGAGCTGAACCGGGCGGCACTGGAGCTGTACCGCTCGGCCGGCGAGGAGCTGCCCGCCCAGGTCGTCGCGGGGCGGCTCGGGGTGCTGCTGACCCGCGCCGACGAGCACGCCGAGGAAGGGCTGACGCTGGTCCGGGAGGCGGCCGAGACGCTGGATCGGCTCGGCGACGCCCGGCAACGCGCCGCCGGGTACGACCGGCTGGCGTTGGCGCTGCTGCACCGGCAACGCTGGGCGGACGCCCTGTCGGCTCTGGACCGGGTGCCCGCCGACGCGGGCGGCGACACGCACCTGGCGGCCCGGGTAGCGCTGCACCGGGCCCATCTGCTGGAGCAGTCCGACCGTGTCGACGAGGCCCGCGCCGCCGCCGAGAACGCCCGCCGGATCGCCCGTGAGCTGGGCATCGACGAGCTGGTCGTGGCTGCCTGCCTGACCTGCGCCCGGACGGTCGACGATCCGGCCGAGGCGGTGGTCGCCTGCGACGAGGCGCTGCGGGTGGCGTCGGCGGACGCGGAGCTGCCCGTACGGGTGGCCCGCGCGCGGGCACTGCTCTCCGCCGGCCGGGCCGCCGACGCGGTGGACGACTTCGTCGAGGCGGTGACGCTATGCGTGGAACGTGGCGCCGAGGGGGACGCGTTCCTGCGCTGGGAGCTGGCGAACGCGTACCGGGTGGTGGGCCGGCTCGCCGAGGCGGCCGAGGTCGCCGAGGAAGCCGTGCTCGGCCTGGACCGCCTGGGCGCGCAGGCGGAGGCCGACCGCTGCCGGCATCTGCTGGCCGGCGTCTACAGCGGGCTCGGCGAGATCGACCCAGCGCTGGCCCTGCTGGAGCAGTTGGCGGTCAACCTGGACGGCCCGGACAACCTGCCCAACCGGGCGCAGGTGCTGGAGGAGGCCGGCGGGATCCTGTACGACGCCGACCGGGACGCCGTGGCCGCCGAACGGTTCGCCGCCGCCGCCTCGGCGTACCGGCTCGCCGAACTGCCCCTGGATGAGCTGCGTGCCCGTCGCCGGGAGGCGTACGCGTGGTTCTGGTCGGACAACCTGCCGGAGGCGGTACGCGTCGTCGAACTGGCGGACGGGCTGGCGTCAGCGTTGGCCGGGCAGGCGGAGCCGACGCCACCGGTGACGTACGAGCTGGCGATGACGGCCGAGACCGGCGCGCGGGTGCTGACCGGGGAGGGCCGGGCGGACGAGGCGCTGGAACGGCTCGCCGGGGTGCCCGACCGGCTGCGGTCGATCGAGGCGTTCGGTGAGGCGGCCCAGGTGGAGGTCCTCGTCGGTGAGCTGCTGCTCCGACTGGACCGGCCGTCCGAGGCCGAGCCGCTGCTGCGTCGCGTACTCGGTGGCCTGCCGGCCGGCTCACGGCCGGTCCGCCAGACGGCGTGGTTGCTGGCCCGTGCGCTGGACCTGCTCGACCGGTCCGACGAGGCGGCCGCCCTGCGGCAGAAGCACGACCTCGACCCGGACGACTGACCGCCGCGACCGACCGACCGGTAACCGTCGCCCCACCGGGTTCAGCGCGCGGTCTACGCTTGCCCGGTGACGGTGGAACAGCAGGCACGGGGGGCGGCGGGTACGGGCCGGCGTCGGTCCCGCAAGGACGAGATCCTGGAGATCGCGGTCGGTCTGTTCGCCGCCCGTGGCTACCACGGTGTGTCGATGGACGACATCGGCGCGGCAGCCGGGGTGACCGGTCCGGCGCTCTATCACCACTTCGCCGGCAAGGAGGCGATGCTGGCCGCCGCGCTGATCCCGGTCAGCGAGGGGCTGCTGGCCGGCGGGCGGGAACGCGCCGCCGGGCACCCGGACGACCCGCGCGGTGTGCTGGAGTCCCTGATCGACTTCCACGTCGAGTTCGCGCTGGCCAATCCGGCGGTGATCGCGCTGCACCTGCACGAGTTGGACCGCCTGCCGGAGGAGCCGCGGCGACGGATCCGCCGGCTGCAACGGATGTACGTCGAGGAGTGGGTGACGGTGCTCACGGCGCTGCACCCGGGCATGCCGGACGGCGAGGCGCGGGTGCTCGCGCACGCCGCGTTCGGCCTGATGAACTCGACCCCGTTCCTCGGTGGTGAGGTGGACCGGCGACGTCGTGCCGAGCTGCTGCGCGGAGCGACCCTGGCCGCACTGCTCGCCTGAGCCGACTCGTCAGAAGTGCGCCGGTCATGATTCCCTGAGATCGTCCCAACATCCGGACGCCGGGAGGAAACATGATCGAGTCACTTTTGGTCGCCAATCGGGGCGAGATCGCCCGCCGGGTCATCCGGACCGCCAAGCGGCTCGGGATTCGCGCGATCGCGGTGTACTCCGAGGCGGACGCCGACCTGCCGTTCGTCACCGAGGCGGACGAGGCGGTGCTGATCGGCCCGCCGAACCCGGCGCAGAGCTACCGCAACGTCGAGGCGATCCTCGCCGCCGCGAAGTCGACCGGCGCGCAGGCGATCCACCCCGGCTACGGCTTCCTGTCGGAGAACGCGGAGTTCGCCCGTACCGTCGAGGCCAGCGGGCTGATCTGGGTCGGACCGGGCGCGGACGCGATCAGCGCGATGGGCGACAAGATCAATGCCCGGAACCTGATGGCGGCGGCCGGCGTGCCGGTCGCGCCCGGCACCACCGACCCGGCCGCCGACCTGGCCGCGGCCGTGGCGGCCGCAGCCGAGATCGGCTACCCGGTGATGGTCAAGGCCGCCGCCGGTGGCGGCGGCATGGGCATGGGCGTGGCCGTCGACGAGGCCGCGCTGCGCACCGAGTACGACAAGGTGCGCGCCTTCGCCGAGCGGATGTTCGGTGACGGCTCGGTGCTGATCGAGCGGTACTTCCCCCGGGTACGGCACGTCGAGGTGCAGATCCTCGGCCTGGCCGACGGTCGCGTGGTGGCGCTGGGCGAGCGGGAGTGCTCGGTGCAGCGACGCAACCAGAAGCTGGTCGAGGAGTCCCCGTCGCCGGCGGTCTCGCCGGAGCTGCGGGCGCGCCTCCTGGCGGCGGCGGTACGCGCCGGCGAGGCGGTCGACTACCGCAACGCGGGGACCGTGGAGTGCCTGCTCGACCCCACTTCCGGTGACTTCTTCTTCCTGGAGATGAACACCCGCCTTCAGGTGGAGCACCCGGTGACCGAGTACGTCTACGGGATCGACCTGGTCGAGGAGCAGTTGCGGGTGGCGTCCGGGCTGGCGCCGACGTTCGACCCGGACGCGCTCACGCCGAGCGGGCACGCCATCGAGATGCGGATCAACGCGGAGGACCCGAAGCGGTTCCTGCCCGGCCCCGGCGTGATCAGGACGTGGGTGGAGCCGACCGGCGAGGGGGTCCGGGTGGACTCCGGCTACACCGGGGGCAACACGGTCACCCCGTTCTACGACAGCCTGCTGGCCAAGCTGATCGTCACCGGTGACACCCGGGACGAGGTGCTCGAACGCGCGCAGGAGGCGGTGGCCGCCTTCCAGATCGAGGGCCCGAAGAACAACGTTCCCTTCTTCGCCGAATTGCTGGGCAACGAGGAGTTCCGCTCCGGCGCGTACGACACCGGCATCGTCTCCCGGATGCGCTGAGCCCTCGCCGGCCGTCGCGCTGTCGTCCTCCGGCGGCGCGGTGGCACTGGCATCCGCGCCCTTTGCTCTGCTTACCTGGACGCAACAGCGGATGTCCGGATACCGGACGATCGGTGTTGCGTCAGTTGAAGCAGTGCAAAGGGCGCGCGTGGCACCCCGATCCTCCGTACCGATCCGACGTCACAGCGAGGTGACCGATGAGCCAACTGCCAGACTCCGTCTCGATCCGCGAGGTCGGGCCGCGGGACGGTTTGCAGAACGAGGACCCGATCCCGACCGACGCCAAGGTGCGGCTGCTCGACGCGCTCTCCGCCACCGGCGTCCGCCGGATCGAGGCGGTGTCCTTCGTACATCCGAAGGCGATTCCGCAGATGGCCGACGCCGACGAGGTGTGGCGGCGGGCCGCGAAGGCCGACGGGGTGCGGTACTCGGCGCTGGTGCCGAACACCCGGGGCGCGCAGCGGGCCCTGGCCGCCGGCTTCACCGAGATCGAGGTGGTGGTGTCGGCGAGCGACACGCACAACCGCCGCAACGTCAACCGCTCGACCGACGAGTCGCTCGACGACATCGCCGAGCTGATCGACCTGCTGCACGGCGCGTCCGCGCGGGTCGAGGTGATCGTGGCGACCAGTTTCGGCTGCCCGTACGAGGGGGACGTCGACCCACGTCGGGTCGCCGGCATCGTCGACCGGGTGGTCCGCGACGGCGCGGACCGGGTCGCCTTCGGGGACACGACCGGCATGGGCACGCCGCGCCGGGTCCGGGAGCTGGTGACCGCGGTACGCGACCGCAACGCGCACGTGCCGGTGCTGCTGCACTTCCACAACACCCGGGGTACGGCGTTGGCCAACCTGCTGACCGCGCTGGAGCTGGGGGTGACCGAGTTCGACGCGAGCGTGGGCGGTCTGGGCGGCTGCCCGTACGCGCCGGGGGCGAGTGGCAACCTGGCCACCGAGGAGGCGGTGCACATGCTGCACGACATGGGCATCGACACCGGCATCGACCTGGAGGCCCTGATCGAGGCGGCCGAACTGGCCGAGGGGTTGCTCGGCAAGAAACTGCCGTCGGGCGTGCTGCGGGCGGGCCCGCGTACCCGGCTGACGCCGATGCCGAGCTGAGGACACGCGGGAGGGGCCGGCGGTTCGCCGGCCCCTCCGTGTCGTGCGGGGTTCGGTCAGCCCACCGTGGTGAGCGCCGCCGGCCAGCTGTCGCGGAAGATGTCCGCGCTGCGGTCGGTGCTGCGCTCGGTGGCGCTGAACGTGCCGGCGAAGAGGCTGCTCACCCGGTTCGCCTCGGTGGTGCTCGGGTACGGGTTGGTGCAGCTGGTGCCGGCGCTACCGCCGGACATCAGGATCGCGCAGTTGCCGTTGTAGTTGTCCGGCAGGCCGAGGATGTGCCCGATCTCGTGGGTCATGATCCGCAGCGGGCTGTACTGGGCCGCCTGCTGGGTGTCGATGTAGACCCGGCCGTTGCCGAGACTGGTCCGCACGGCGTACGAGCCGCCGCCGGTGATCTGGTAGATCCGCAGGTTCGAGCCGCAGTTCGCGGAGAGCGTCAGGTTGACGGTGGCGTTGTTCCAGATCGAGGCGGCCTGGTTGGCGGTGCCGGCGTAGGCGCCTGCCTGGCTGGTGTTGTAGCAGATGGTCATCGCGGCGGACGCGGGCGCGGGGTTGGCGACCGTGACGCCGAGCGTGGCACCTGCCGTCGCGACCAACGCGACAGCGAGCCGACTGAGTCGTGAGGTCATCGCTGACTCCTATCCGGGAGGGGGTGCCAGGAGCCTATCCACAGCCATCAATACATTTCAATGCTTGACTGTTTGGGGATCTCGGGTGTCACGTCTGGGAGGCGTCGGCTCGCCGGAGGGTGTCCGGATGCGATAGCCTAACGATCGTTCAGGTCAGCACGGGCGAGGGAGTCGGCGTGACGCTCGACGGTGAGGCGCTGGAACAACTGCGCAAGCGGGCCCGGTCCGGCGGCGCGGACAAGTACCACGCCGCCAATGAGGCCAAGGGCAAGCTCTTCGCCCGCGAACGTGTCGCGCTCCTGGTCGACGAGGGTTCCTTCGTCGAGGACGGCCTCTACGCCAACGCGCTCGCCGACGGACTGCCGGCCGACGGCGTGGTCACCGGCACCGCCACCATCGACGGCCGGCAGGTCTGCCTGATGGCCAACGACTCCACCGTGAAGGCCGGCAGTTGGGGCGCCCGTACCGTCGAGAAGATCATCCGGATCATCGAGCGCGCGTACGCCACCAGCGTGCCGATGGTCTACCTGGTCGACTCGGCCGGCGCCCGGATCACCGACCAGGTCGACCTCTTCCCCGGCCGCCGGGGGGCCGGCAAGATCTTCTGGAACCAGGTCCGCGCCTCCGGCTCGATCCCGCAGGTCTGCGCGCTCTTCGGCCCGAGTGCCGCCGGTGGGGCGTACATCCCCGCGTTCTGCGACGTGGTGGCGATGGTCGACGGCAACGCCAGCATGTATCTCGGCTCCGACCGGATGGTCGAGATGGTCACCGGGGAGAAGACCACCCTGGAGGCGATGGGCGGGGCCAAGGTGCACACCGCCGAGTCCGGCGTCGGGCACTTCCTCTGCAAGACTGAGGCCGACGCGCTCGACGTGGTGAAGACCTACCTGTCGTACCTGCCGGCGAACTGGACCCAGCCGCCGCCGGCCGCGCCGGCGGTCGCCGCGCCCGCGAAGGCCGACCTGGCCGCGCTGGTGCCGGCCAGCGAGCGGCAGGCGTTCGACATGCGACGGTACGTCAAGGGCCTGCTCGACGAGGGTTCCTTCTTCGAGATCCAGGCACTGTGGGCCAAGGAGCTGACCATCGGCTTCGGCCGCCTCGACGGCCAGGTCGTCGGCGTGGTCGGCAACAACTCGTTGTTCAAGGGCGGTGTGCTCTTCGTCGACTCGGCCGACAAGGCGACCCGGTTCGTGCAGCTCTGCGACGCGTTCAACGTGCCGCTGCTCTTCCTCAGCGACGTGCCCGGTTTCATGGTCGGCAGCGCGGTGGAGAAGCAGGGCATCATCCGGCACGGCGCGAAGATGATCACCGCGATCTCCGAGGCGACGGTGCCGAAGATCTGCGTGGTCGTTCGCAAGGCGTACGGCGCGGGCCTGTACGCGATGGCCGGCCCCGGTTTCGAGCCGGACGCGACGATCGCGCTGCCCACCGCCAAGATCGCGGTCATGGGTGCCGAGGCCGCCGTGAACGCCGTCTACGCCAACAAGATCGCGGCCATCGAGGACGAGGCCGAGCGGGCCGCCTTCGTGGCCGCCAAGCGGGCCGAGTACGAGCAGGACATCGACGTCGTCCGGCTCGCCAGCGAGCTGGTGGTGGACGCCATCGTCGAGCCGCACGACCTGCGCGACGAGTTGGTCCGCCGGTTCGCGGCGGCACGCACCAAGGACCGCACCTTCTCCCGGCGTCGGCACGGCGTCACCCCGGTCTGACCCGCACCGCCACCCGCCACCCGTCTCGGCGTCACGAGCGTCGAGGGCACCCGTCCCCACCAGGAGGATGAGATGGACTTCCGGCTCACCGACGAACAAGCGGCGCTGCGGGAGAGCGTGCGGGACTTCGCCCGCGAGGTGGTCGCCCCGGTCATCGCCGAGCACTACGAGCGGCACACCTTCCCGTACGAGGTGATTCGGCAGATGGGCAAGATGGGCCTGTTCGGCCTGCCCTTCGCCGAGGAGCACGGCGGGATGGGCGGCGACTACTTCGCGCTCTGCCTGGCCCTGGAGGAGCTGGCCCGGGTCGACTCCAGCGTGGCGATCACGTTGGAGGCGGCCGTCTCACTCGGCGCGATGCCGATCTACCGGTTCGGCACCGATGAGCAGAAGGCCACCTGGCTGCCCCGGCTGCTCAGCGGGGAGGCCCTGGCCGGCTTCGGGCTGACCGAACCGGGTACCGGTTCCGACGCCGGCGGCACCCAGACGCGGGCCGTGCTGGACGGCGACGAGTGGGTGATCAACGGCGCGAAGGCGTTCATCACCAACTCGGGCACCGACATCACCGCCATGGTGACCGTCACGGCGGTGACCGGCACCAACCCGGACGGCTCCAAGGAGCTGTCGACGATCATCGTGCCCACCGGCACCCCCGGATTCACGGTGGCGCCCGGGTACTCCAAGGTCGGGTGGACCGCCTCGGACACCCATGAGTTGACCTTCGACGACTGCCGGGTGCCGGCGGCCAACCTGCTCGGCGAGCGGGGCCGGGGTTTCGCACAGTTCCTGCGGATCCTCGACGAGGGCCGGATCGCCATCGCCGCGCTCGCCGTCGGCCTCGCCCAGGGCTGCGTCGACGAGTCCATCAGGTACGCGAAGGAGCGGTACGCCTTCGGCCGGCCGATCGGTGACAACCAGGCCATCCAGTTCAAGATCGCCGACATGGAGCTGAAGGCGCACACCGCCCGGCTGGCCTACTACGACGCCGCCGCCCGGATGCTCGCCGGCGAGCCGTTCAAGCGGCAGGCCGCCATCGCGAAGCTGCACGCGAGCACGATCGCGGTGGACAACGCCCGGGAGGCCACCCAGATCCACGGCGGCTACGGATTCATGAACGAGTACCCGGTCGCCCGGTTCTGGCGGGACTCCAAGATCCTGGAGATCGGCGAGGGCACCAGTGAGGTGCAACGCATGATCATCGCCCGCGATCTGGGTCTCTGACCCCACCGGAGGGCACCGGCGACCGAGCCTCGTCGATCAACCGGCCGCTGTCGGATTATCGGCGAGCGGACGTCGGCAGGACGACGTTCGACTGCCGATGGTCGGAGGCGAACCGTACTCTTCGTGCCCATGACTCCGGATCATGGACGGTCGCGGAGCCCGGCCGGTCGTACCGGGCTGCCGGAGCTGCTCCGTGCGCACCGCCGTGCCGCCGGTCTGACCCAGGCGGAGCTGGCCTCCCGTGCCCGGGTCGGCGTGCGGACGGTGCGGGACCTGGAGCGGGGCCGGTCGGTCCGGCCGCAGCGCACCACCGTCGATCTGCTCGCCACGGCGTTGGGGTTGACCGGTGCCGTCCGGGCGGCGTTCCTGGCCACGGCCCGCGGCACCGTCGGCGGGGAGTCACCGTCGGAGGTCGGGTCGGGCACGGTCGGCGTCGGCTCGACGCAGGTGACCCGGGCCGACGTCCCGGTCGCCCTCCCGCCCCCGGTCGCCCTGATCGGACGCGACCGGGACGTCACCGAGCTGGCCGCGATGCTGACCGCGGAGCACGGACCCCGGCTGGTCAGCCTCGTCGGCCTGGCCGGGGTCGGCAAGACCGCGCTCGCGCTCGCGGTGGCCCACGCGGCGGCACGCGCGCATCCGGGCGGTGTGGCCGGCGTGCTGGTCGGCGAGGGCTCCGACGGGCCGGACGTACTCGCCGCCTCGATGACCGTCCTCGGCGCCGCCCGGTTACCGGAACTCGTCGCCCGCCTCGCCGGCCGGCGGGCGCTGCTGGTGATGGACGCCGTCGAGCGGGCTCCCGGCCCGGTGGCCGAGACGCTGCACCGGTTGGGCACCGTACTGCCGTCGCTGCGGGTGCTGGTCACCGGGCGGCACCCGGTCGGGCTGCCCGGCGAACGGGTCTGGCCGGTCGCCCCGCTCGAGGTTCCGCCGCCGGACGGCGAACACGCCGGCCCGGCCACCCTCGTCTCGTGGCCCGCGGTCGCGCTGTTCACCGCACGGCTCGCCCAGGTCCGTCGGGAACCGCCCAGCCCGGAGGAGCTACCGGCACTGGCCGCTCTGGTCCGCCGGCTGGGCGGGCTGCCGCTGGCCATCGAGCTGATGGCCGCCCGGGGGCGGCTGCTCGACCTCACCGAACTGCTTGACCGGTACGGCGACCGCGTGCTCGACCTGACCACCTCGGCCGACCCGGCCCGTGCCCGGTGGGACGGGCCGGAGACCGCCGCCCGCCGCCCGTACGCCACCGACACCACCCGGGCGGCGGTGGCGGTGACCCTGCGGGACGCGGTGGCGACCAGCTACCGCCTGCTCGCGCCGGACGAGCGCGACGCGTTGCGACGGCTCGCCATGTTCGGCAACCGGTGGTCGGTGGAGATGGCCGAGGAGATGCTCGCCGACGAGGCCGACCGGGACGGCACCGTCGCCATCGATCCGGTCCCGCTGCTGGACCGCCTGGTCGAGTTGGGCCTGCTGAGCGTTCGCGGCACCGGGCCGTTCCGGTTCCGCCTGCTCGACGCGGTCCGGGACTTCGCCGTGGAGCAGGCGGTCGGCGGCGGTGAGCTGACCTGCGTACGACGTCGGCACGCGGAGGTGACCGCCCGACTCGTGGCGCGGACCGCAACCGAGCTGGCCGGTCCCCGCATGATCGAGGCCGTGCAACGGCTCGACGAGGTGAGCAGCGACATCAGCTCCGCGCTCGCCCACGCGGCCACCGACGACCCGCTGACCGCGCTCCGGCTCGCCGCCTGTCTCCCCCGCTGGTGGCGATTCCGGGGCCGGGACGTCGCCGGGCGGCAGTGGCTGCGGCGTCTGCTGGCCGACCCGCGAACCGCCGACGCGGACCCGATCCTGCGCGGTTGGGCAAGCCTCGGGGTGGCCCGGCTCGCCGCCGAACACGGCGCGGCGGCCGAGGAGTTACCCACGGCGCGGGCCGCATTGGAGATCTTCCGACGGTCCGGCGACGTGACCGGCGAGTTGGAGGCGCGCGGCGTGCTCGGCGCGCTGCTGACCACCGTCGGCAACCACGACGAGGCACGCGAGCAGGCCGAGGTGATGCTCCGGCTCGCGGCCCGCAACGGCCGTACCCGTGATCTGGCGGTGGCGCAGAACAGCCTCGCCTGGCACGAGATCCGCGTCGGCGACCTGGCGGCGGCCCGCCGGCGTCTGGCCGCCGTGGACCGGCTCGCGGCCGAGGGTGGCGAGCAGCGGTTGCGCGTGCTGGCCTGGGCCAACCGGGCCGAGGTGTCCCGCCTCGAAGGCCGATACGCGGACGCCGTCGACCAGGGGCGGCGGGCGGTGGCGGCGCTGCTCGAACTGGGCGACCCGGGGCATCGCCGTCGGGTGCTCGGCACGGTCGGTCTGGCGTTCGCTCAGGACGGTCGGGCCACGGAGGCGACCGAGGTGCTCGCCGAACTGCGCGCGGGCGGTGCCGAGACCACCGTCGCCGTGCCGGGACGGCAGTGGATGGAGCGGGTGGGACTGCCGCGACCGCGCTCGGACGACACGGTGTTGTCGTGGCGCGGACCGGAGGCGGGCATCTGCGCGCTGATCGAGGGCAACCTGGCGCTGCACCGGGGTGATCGGGAGTTGGCGGCCGAGTGGTTCACGGCCGCCGTCGAGGCCGGCCACGATCGCCGGGACGTCGTGGAGGCGCTGGTGGGCCTCGCCGCGAGCACTGCGGACCCGGCGGTCCTCGACCGTCTCGACCAGGTCTGTGCCCAGACCGGGATCCGACTGCTGCCGCAGGAGTCCGGGCTGCTCTACGCGTTGATCGCCGCGCGGGGCGGAGCCACCGAACGGTGAGCGGGGGCCCGGCGGACCGCCGGATGGAGAGTGGCGCGGGCGAAGAGCCCCCTTGGTGCTACCCCTCGCTGTTCGCCCGCGCCGTCACCCCCCGGTGATTCCCCGGTGGGCGAAAGCCTGCCACCGTTGCCCGGGAAGAAGAGGGTTTTCAAGAGGTTTGTCCGATCTGTAGGGACAGTTCTGCCGGTCTTTCTGCCGGTACCGCCCGGACGCCCCGCACGACGGTCAGGTCGGGTCGCAGTCGTCGGCCATCTCCTCGGTACTGCCGGCGGTCGCGCCGGGATGGACCGCGTCCCGCACCCGTCGCAGGCCGTCGAGCAGTGCCGCCAGGGCCTCGGGTTCGAGTTGGCCGGTGAACCACTGCTCGATGATCCGCAGGTGCCCGGGCAGCGTCTCGTCGAGCCGCTGCATCCCGGACGCGGTCACCACCGCGTACGAGCTGCGGCGGTCGTTCGGGCATGCTCGACGGGTGAGCAGTCCGTCGCGCTCCATCCGGTCCACGACGCGGGTCACCCCGCTCGTGGAGAGTGAAGTCTGCGCGGCGAGGTCGGTCATCCGTAGTTGGTTGCCCGGCGAGCGGGCCAGTCGGGTGATCACCTCGAACTCGACCTGGGAGAGGCCGTGCTCCTCGAGTTGGGCGGCGAACCGGGCCGATAGCCCGGCGTGGGCCTCGTACAGGAGGCCAACCGCGGTGATCCGGGGGTCGTCGAACACGTTGGTCACTCGGTCATCCTATCAGTACTTGACACGGGGAATGTTGTTGAGGTTATATTTGCTCAAGCAGTCGTTGGATTACTAAACAATCCTCTGGAGGACACCAGCCATGACCAGCAGCATCGATGCGGTTACCCGCGACTGGGACGGTCTCACCATCCCGGCGGCCGGCACCTACGTGCTGGACACGGCGCACAAGCGGGTCGGCTTCGTCGCCCGGCACATGATGGTCAGCAAGGTCCGTGGTGAGTTCAACGAGGCGACCGCCACCATCACCGTCGCCGAGGACCCGCTGCAGTCGTCGGTCGTCGCGACCATCCAGGCCGCCAGCATCGACACCACCCAGGGCGACCGCGACGCGCACCTGCGCAGCCCCGAGTTCCTCGACGCGGAGAAGTTCCCGACCCTGGAGTTCCGCAGCACCGGCGTGAAGTCCCGCAGCGGCAACGAGTTCGTGCTCGACGGTGAGCTGACCGTCAAGGGCGTCACCCGCCCGGTCGAGCTGGAGGTCGAGTTCGAGGGCGTCGGTCGCAGCCCGTTCGGCCAGGACATCTTCGGCTTCTCCGCGAGCACCGAGATCGACCGCGAGGAGTTCGGCCTGACCTGGAACGTCGCCCTGGAGACCGGCGGCGTGCTGGTCGGCAAGAAGATCAAGATCGAGATCGAGGGCGAGGCCATCCGCCAGGCCTGATCCCCCGGATCACCCGTACGCCGGGCCCGCGCCGCACGTCGGCGCGGGCCCGGCGTCGTCGGCGCGGGCCCGACGTCGTCGGTGCCGAGTGCGTGTGAATTGTCACGACTTGTTCTCACCCCGGCGTGATCCGGCGCGACGGTGACGGGGTAGAGATGGCGCCACGAGCGAATCCGCTCCGGCCGGCGTCGGAACACCGTCGTCGGCCTCTGGCCCCGGCCAGGCGAGCGCTCTTACCGTTGATGGTTCACAATGCGCTTCCGGGACGGCAGAATCCCGACCGCGCCGGTTGTCGGGAGGACACATGGGCAGGGACGTCTCGCAGGGCGCCTTCACCCGGGAGGACCGCGTCCGCTACCGGCAGAAGGTCCGGCGTTGCCTCGACGTCTTCGCCCTGATGCTCGACGACTTCGGGTTCGACGCCGACCGGCCGATGACCGGCCTCGAGATCGAGTTGAACCTGGTCGACTCGTCGGCCGAGCCGGCGATGCGCAACGAGGAGATTCTCGCCGAGATCGCCGATCCGCTGTTCCAGACCGAGCTGGGGCAGTTCAACCTGGAGTTGAACGCCGAGCCCCGGCTGATCGAGGGCGCCGGTTTCGCCGACTACGAAAACGACCTGCGTAGCAGCCTCTCCCGGGCCGACGAGCGCGCCGCCAGGTCCGACGCGAAGATCGTCCTGGTCGGCATCCTGCCCACGCTCACCGAGGGGCACCTGGTCGAGGACAACCTCTCCACCAACGAGCGCTACCGGGTCCTCAACGACCAGATCGTCGGCGCCCGGGGTGAGGCCATCGAGCTCGACATCCGTGGCGTCGAGCAGTTGCGGACGCACACCGACTCGATCGCCCCCGAGGCGGCCTGCACGAGCCTCCAGTTCCACCTCCAGGTCGCGCCGGACAGCTTCGCCGACTACTGGAACGCGTCCCAGGCCATCGCCGGAGTCCAGGTGGCGGTCGGGGCGAACTCGCCCTTCCTCTACGGCCGTCAACTCTGGGCGGAGACGCGGATCGCGCTGTTCAAGCAGGCCACCGACACCCGTCCGGAAGAACTCAAGGCACAGGGCGTACGCCCCCGGGTCTGGTTCGGCGAGCGGTGGATCACCTCGATCTTCGACCTGTTCGAGGAGAACGTCCGGTACTTCCCGCCGTTGCTGCCGATCTGCGAGGACGAGGACCCGGTGGAGGTGCTGCACGCCGGTGGAGTGCCGCAACTGAGCGAACTGCGGCTGCACAACGGCACGGTCTACCGCTGGAACCGCCCGGTCTACGACATCATGAACGGCCGTCCGCACCTACGGGTGGAGAACCGGGTGCTGCCCGCCGGCCCCACCGTGGTGGACATGCTGGCCAACGCGGCCTTCTACTTCGGGCTGGTCCGTGGCCTGGCCGAGGCCGACCGACCGATCTGGAGTCAGCTCACCTTCTCCTCGGCCGAGGAGAACTTCCACGCGGCGGCCCGCCGTGGCCTGGACGCCGTACTGCACTGGCCCCGGGCCGGTGACGTGCCGGTCACCAAGCTCGTCCTGGACCACCTGCTGCCCGTCGCCGCGACCGGGCTGGACGGCTTCGGCGTCGCGGCGGCGCAGCGGGACCGGCTGCTCGGCATCATCGAGCAGCGCTGCCGTACCGGCCGCAACGGCTCCGTCTGGCAGACCGAGGCGGTCTGGGCGGCGGAGCGCCACCACGGGATGGACCGCCCGGCAGCCCTGCACCACATGGTCAAGCGCTACGCGGAACTCCAACGCACCAACGAACCAGTCCACACCTGGCCCCTCAACTAACCCCCACCCCCCTCCCGGACCCCGCCCGCCGGTCCCCGCACCCTGTCGATCATGAAGTTATCGCCAGCCGCCTCGGCGTGTTGCGGCAATAACTTCATGATCGACGCAGCGGTGGTGGGGTGGGCGCGGCGGTGGGTGGGGTGGGGTTGGTCAGGTGGTGGGGCGGCGGGGTGGGCGGGCTCGGTGGGAGGTTGGAGCCTCGGTTGGCGACTCGGCATCCGGGTCGGGGCGTTGGGTCGGGACGCGGGGTGGGGCCGTCTGCGCGTCGGCCGGGCGGGTCTCCGGGGGCGTCGGAGCCGCGGTGGTCCTGCCTCGCCGGGTTGCCGTGCCGGTGTCGGTCACCGCGCGGGCGCGACGTCCGGGTCGGGTACCGTCCGCCGCGCCTGTCTGCGTGCGGGTCGCGCCCGACGTCGGGTCGGGCCCGTCGGGTCGGGTCGAATCGGCCGGAGCGGTCGACCCCGGGTCGGGTGAGCCGTCCCCCGGTGTCGACGCCGATCCGCCGTTTCCGGACGGGTCGCGCGACGCCGCGTCGGATCGGTCGGCCTGATCGGTCGAGGTCAGCCGACGCCGGGCCGCCGCACCCGCCGAGGCCGCATCCCCCGACGCCGCGTCCGGGTCAGCCGAGGGCGGTTCCGGACCGGTGGCCGGGGCGGTCGGTCGTCGGTCGGCGGCACGTCGGCGGCCGGCCCGCTCGGCGAGTCGCGCGACGAGTATCGAGCCGCCGACACCGGCGATCACCGCGTACGGGGCGATGAGCTGGGTCGAGAACTGTGCCGGGCCGGGTGCCGCCCACCGGGGCACGGTGGTCAGGTAGGCGAGCGCGACGAGCAACGGGCCGGCCGCGCCGGAGGCCGCCGCGCCCACCCGGTGTCCGCCCGGACGTACCGCGCCGCGGGCGGCGAGGGCGCCGATCAGAAGCGCGGGTACGAGCGCCAGCAGCGCGCCGGGCCAGTAGATCTGGCCGCCGATCCAGTACCGCGCGTGGTCCGGGTCGAGCTGCCAGGTCCCGAGTTGGGCGCCGGTCAGCCCGCGCCCGACGCGTACCCCGTCGACGACCGAGACCACCGCGAGCAGCCACAGCCAGGCGGCCGTCGCGGTGATGTTCACCGCGACCGGGCGGGAGCGCAGCGCCCAGAGCGCGACGACGACGCCGATCAGGATGCCGAGCGCCGCGTGCAGGGCCGCGACGCGCTGCGGCGCGCCGGTGTCGGCGCCGGCGGCGACCCGGGCCGGTACGGCGACCAGCAGTACGGTGACCAGTCCACCGAGCCCGGCAGCGAGCGCCAGGGACAGCCGGCGGAGCAGACCGGGGCGCTCGATCGGCTCCGGTTCCGCCCGATCAACTGCCGGGAGGTCCGGCGTCGCCTCGGTGCCGCCCGGTTGGCCGGGCGTGAGCGCCGACGACTGCGGCAGGTCAGCCTCGTCCGCCACGACGGCGGCCGTCGGGTCCCCGGTCGTCGACGCGGGTACGCCCCGCTGGTGCAGTCGCTGCGCGCAGACCGCACCCAGCACAGTGGAGCTGGCGGCCAGCCAGGTGGCCCACGCGAGCCCGTCGGCCCAGGCCGTGCCGTTGGCACCGGCCTCGGTGGGCGTCCAGGTGATGACGCCGAGCCCGTAGCCGAAGCCCAGTTGCGCGGCGCCCGCGCCGGCAGCGACCCCGACCGCCGTCGCGATCGATACTCCCCAGCCCCGTCTGGCCATGCCGGGCAGCGTAACGTCCCGTCGTCGGTGCTGCGAGTCGCAGTGACCCGCCGGTACGGACCGTCGGCACAACGTGATGGGCGGCGAACGGTACGGTCGCCGGTGATGAGGCGGTGGACGGTATGACGGACGCGAACACGGGTCGGCAGGATTCCTCCGACGGCCGGGACGGCGGCGGTGGGAGCCGGGCCGGTGTGCTGCTCGGTGGTGGACTGGTCGCGGTGCTCCTCGCCGTGGTCGGCGCGACCGGCGGTTGGCTGCTGGCCGGCGACGACGACGATTCTCCGGCGACCCCGCAGGCGGTCGCCACCACGGCGGGTACACCGACCGGGGAGGCCACCTCCGCTCGGCCGAGCACCGGCCGGACCACCCCGTCCGCTCCCCGGACGAGCGCCTCCGCGACGAAGGGGACCGGGCTGACCGTCCCCCCGGTGGTCGGCACCGACTTCGAGCAGGCGCGCGAGATGCTGCGCAAACAGCGGCTGGGTTGGCGTCTGGTCTTCGGCACCGGCATCGGACGCACGGTGGAGAGCTCGTCCCCGCCCGTGGGCGCGCCGGTGACCCGGGGCACCACGGTTCAGCTCCAGATCGCCGGGCCGCCGCCGGCCGCCGAGGTGCCGGACGTGATCGGCGACGACTGCGCCAAGGCGGCGGACGAGCTGGTGGAGGAGGGGCTCTACCCGCGGTACCAGAGCGGGCGCAGCGGAAAGGTCACTCAGCAGAACCCGACCGAGGACGGCCCGGCCCGCTGGAACGACGAGGTCAGCATCTGGTGCGGAGCGGCGGCCCCACCCAGCCAGCCGACCACCAAGCCCACCACCTGACCCGGCCTGCCTGACCACGGGTGACGCGCGGTGGGCGGCGCTGCCGTGCCGCCCTCGACCCGCCGGCGGCGCGCGGCGCGTGCCACCGATACCGGCCGATGTCGACCTGGGCGGTTAGGTTGACGTCGAGGGCCAGGGCGCCCGCCCGGTTCGGGAAAGGACGTGCGATGAGCGACGACCGCCAGGAGCCGCCCGCCGGAACACCCGACGACGACCGGACGCGCCCCCTGCCACCGGCCGGCGGCGACCGCCCACAGCCCGCGCACCCCACCGCCGCGTCGGACGAGACCATGCCGATGGACCGGGCCGCGGCGGGTGGTGGTGCGGCGTCGGACGAGACGATGCCGATGGACCGGGCCGCGGCGGGTGGTGGTGCGGCGTCGGACGAGACGATGCCGATCGACCGGGCCGCGTCCGCGTCTCCGGCCGACCGGACGGCCCCGATGCCGGCGGCGCGGGCGACGCCACCGTCGTGGTCGGGGCGGGCCGAGGTACGGGCACCTCGACCGGCCGAACCGTCAGCGGACTGGTACATGGAGGAGCAGGGCGGCCGACGGTGGTGGCTGCCGATCCTCTGGGGCGTACTCGCGTTGGTGTTCGCGGCCCTGCTCGGCGCGGCCCTGTGGGTGGTGCTGAGCGCCCGGGATGACGACCCCGACAACCCGGTCACGCCGTCCGTCCCGCCGACCAGCGTCACCGCGGCGCCGAGCAGCAGCGCCCCCACGTCGGCGGCGCCCACCAGCGCGACGCCGAGCAGCCCGGCGGCCACCACCGAGGGGGCGCAGATACCGGTGCCGCCGCTGACCGGTCTCTCCCAGTCGACCGCCGAAGGGCTGCTGGACCGGCTGGGCCTGAGCTACCGGGTGGTCTACCGGCCGTCGGAGCTGCCACCGGGCACGGTCGTGCGGACCGATCCGGAGGCCGGGACTCTGGTGCCGACCGACCAGGAGGTGCTGGTGGTGATCTCCCAGGCCCGGCCGTCGCCGGGCGGCAGTTCGGCCGGCCTGAGCCCGACGGCGACGGCCACACCGTGACCGGTCTCACCACATCCGGCGGCGGGTGCCGACGAGGCCGAGGCCGGCGAGCGAGATGGTGAGGCCGAAGATGCCGGACCAGAAGAGCGACCGGCGCACGTCGATCGCGTCGTGCCCGGTCGACGTCGTCCCGGCGAGTTCCTGGCGGCCGTCGGCCTGACCGCCCGCACCGGAACCGGTGGCCGGGCCGGTCGTGTCGGCGTACCCGTCGGGGGCGTCGGCGCCGATCCAGCCGTACTCGTCCACGGGTGGGTCGGTACCGGCGACGGTGATCTCCGGCGCCGGTACCGGAACGGCCAGCCGGGTGGACGACGACGCCGGATCGCGGACCAGGACCACGACGGTGGTCAGGGCCCCGAGAAGGGCGAGCAGTCCGAGAGCGTAGGTGATACTCCAGCGGTGGTGCCGCCGCACGGCGGGCTGATTGACCATGACCATCCCAGGCTCAGGGTCCTGGACGTGCGGGTGGAACGATGCCGGGGTGGGCGTACCGATTCTATGGCGACGGCACGCCTACCCGCGGCGGATCGCGCTGGTCAGCCGACTCTGACCGGCGTACGGGCAACCGGTCGCCGGGTCCGTACAGTGTGCGGGCGGGGCACGGGCGCGGCCTGCACCTGTTGCAGCCCTTCCCGCTGTACGAAGATCGACCGGCGGTTGACGGCGTCGCCGGCGGCGTTGAGCTCGTAGCCGTCGAGCCAGAGCCAACCGTCGTAGGTCGGCCAGTCGAGCACCCGGATCACCCGGAACATGATCGGCCTGAGGAACTGGACACTCGCCGCGCGAGTCACGTGCAGAACGTCACCGGAGCGGGGAAGCACATGGGCTCCTGGGGAGGGTAAGCCGGCGACGTGCCGGCGGGTGACTGGTCTGGGATGTCTCGGCCCGGTTGCGGGATCGCGCCTCGTGGACCGTCTGGTGCTGGTGGTGGTCGGGCCGTACCCGCTGGTGGCGTGCCGCCACCCGACCATCACCTGACTGCTGCCGGGAACCGCGCCCACCGCCGCAGTCAGCTGGCTTGCAGCGGTGAGGTCATTACCCCGGCGCAGGTCCGGGTGTCGCCGGCCGGGCCCGCGTCCCGTCCGGCGGCCCGGGGTCGGTGGGTTCACCACTCCCGGAGAGCGGACCGGAACGCTGAGTGATCCGTGCCATACGGACAGAGTGCATCAGCGACGTGCTTCATGCAAGTTGCACGTCGACTTTTGCCGATACGTGAGTTCGCCACGCAAAGCGGCGCTTGAAGCCATCCGCGTACGGACGGCACACTGAGGGCCGGTTTCGCCCGTCGCGGCCGGCCGATGACCGGCACCACCCCTCGTCGCGAACGCTCGCCGGCCGACGGTCGCGCCCCCGGCAAGCGACAACCAGTGGCGCGGCGACCGGAGGTAGCCCGAGAGTGGGGTCGAGCAACCAGCGGCAAGGGCCAGAAGTGCCGAGGCCGCGCGATGAGTGAACGGCGCAGCCCGACAATCCGACGGCGACGACTCGGCGCCGAGCTGCGCCGGCAGCGGGAGTCGGCGGGGATCACCATCGAGGTGGTGGCCGAGCAGTTGGAGTGCTCGGCGTCCAAGGTCTCCCGGATCGAGACGGGGCACACCACGGCCACCCCGCGCGACGTGCGGGACATGCTGCGGATCTACGGCGTCGTGGGCGCCGAGAGCGACGAACTCGTGCAGATCGCCCGGGAGGCGCGGCAGAAGGGCTGGTGGCACCCGTACAGCACGGTGCTGGTCGGGGCGTACGTCGGCCTGGAGGCGGCAGCCAGCTCCATCCGGGCGTACGAACAGCAGGTCGTCCCCGGACTGTTGGAGACCGAGGAGTACGCCGGGGCGATGATCCGCGCCGCCCGTCCGGACTTCACCGCCGATCAGGTACATCAAAGGGTGCGTGTCCGTCTGGGCCGTCAGTCGTTGTTGACCCAGGACGATCCGGTCGATCTGTGGGTGGTGCTCGATGAGGCGGTGGTAAGTCGGCCGGTGGGCGGGGACGAGGTGATGCGCGGCCAACTCAGGCGGTTGGTCGAGGTGGCCGAGTTGCCGAACGTGACGCTCCAAATCCTCCCGTTCGAGGTGGGTGCGCACGCCGGCATGGACGGCACCTTCACGATCCTCAGCTTCCCTGAGCCCGGTGATCCGGATGTTGTGTACGCGGAGAACGCCACGGGTGGGCTTTTCCTCGAGAAGAGCGACGAACTGCAGAAGTACAGCTTCATCTTCGATCACATCCGCGCTGCGGCCATTCGTCCGGAGGAGTCCGTCGCACACATCGCAAAACTGGCAGAGGAGCCGAAATGGCGACCAAGAGGTTCCCCGTGGACCTGACGCAGGCGACGTGGTTCAAGAGCTCGAAGAGCGGGCCGAACTGTGACAACTGCGTGGAGGTGGCGTACGTGACCGGCGCGGTCGGCGTCCGGGATTCGAAGGACAAGGCCGGTCCGGCCCTGGTCTTCGCGCCCGGCGACTGGCGTGCCTTCGTTGCCGGAGCCAGGGGTGGTGTGTTGGGCTCGGCCTGACCGAGTGGTCGACGAACGTCCCCGTCCGGTCCTCGACTGGGCGGGGACGTTCCGTGTGCGTGCTCCGGCGACCGGCGCCGCGAGGTTCCGCCGGGATTCCCGTCGCCACAGCGGGCCCGCCTCGTTGAACCCGTCGGTACGGACTGGTCGACGACCCGCCGCACCGATCCGCAACCGAGCGAGGCAGGCGAGACGGATGACGACGATCGGTTCAGAGAACCTCACCAACGGTCCGGCCAAGCCGGAGCGCTTCGGTGGCAAGTACCGCGGGGCGCGTCGGGACACCGTACTGACCGAGGTGGTCTCGACCGACCAGAAGTTGGACGGGCGGGAGGTGTCGGACCCGGAGCCGATGGATCCGCCGCTCTCGCTGCCGTCACTGGACCCCAACCCGCTGGTCGAGCCGTCGTTCCCGCCGGACGGCTGGCCGATGGAGCCCGCCGGTTCGTTGGCCGATCACCCACTGCTGCGTGGCCTGCTGATGGAGTTGCCGCCGAAGGGCAGCGTGCCGCCGCCCGGCTGGCTGGACCGCTGGTTCGAGGCGACCCGGGCGATCCTGGAACTCCTATACGTGCAGGGGGCCGGCCGCTCGCGCTGACCGCGCGCTGACGGGCTGCGTCCGCTCGACGAGCCGGCTGTGCCGCAGCGCGTGCCGGACGCCGATGACCGCCACCGCGAGTGCGCCGACGGTGATCGCCGGGCCGGTGACCCCGGGCTCGGCACCGAGGTCCGTACCGGCCGCCGCGATCAGCGCCGGCAGTGTCGCCAGGCCGGTGACCTGCAACGGCACACCCACGAGCGGGTGTGCCGCAGCGGCCCGCAGGCCGTGCGGTGCGGGTGTGCCGGGTGCGGTGTCGAACGCCCCGGCCCCGGCCCGCAGCCGGCGGATCCGGCGTATCGAGCAGACGGCCACCACGAGCGCCGGGCCGGTGGCGAGGGTGAGTCCGGCGGCCGCACGGTCGATCGGCGCGGTGCCGGCGCTCGTCAGGCCGCCGATGGACACCGCCGCGATCAGCGCGACGCCGGCCAGCGAGAGCGCCAGCAACCATCCGGTACGCCGACGAAGCGCACGCGCCTCGCGCAGCCGGGGCAGTCGGTCGGCCAGGACCCCGGCGGCCAGCCAGACGGCGGCGACCGGCAACAGGATGGTGAGCTGACTCTCCATGTCGGAGAGTCTTTCCCGTTCTTCGATCCGGCGAATCCGGGTCGGACCCCCGTCGGCCCCGGAAGCCCGGCCCGTAGGGGGCATCCCATCCGGGTGATGGACGTTTCGACATGTTTATCTGTCGAACCCGCCGACCTACTCTCACCTAAATCGGCAAGCGTCGATCAGTCGTACCGGTGGTCGCGCTTCGCCGCCGGTCGGAGGGAGGTAGGTAATGGGTCTTCCACGCAGGTCCGCACTGGTCGGGGTGGCCACCGCGACCGTGCTGGCCGTCGGTGCCCCGGCTCTGGCCGCCGAGCCCGTGGGCGTCGTACGGGAGGCTGGCGGAGCAACCGCCGTGCCGGACAGCTACATCGTCGTCCTCAAGGACAGCACCGTGGCGCCCAACCGGGTCGGTGACACCGCCCAGAGGCTGACCGGCCGACACGGCGGAAAAGTCGCCCGCACCTACGGCACGGCGCTGCGCGGCTTCGAGGTCACCGTCAGCGCGGCAGCGGCGGCACGGATCGCCGCCGACCCGGCCGTCGCGTACGTCGAGCAGAACCACACCGTGTCCATCTCCGGAACGCAGGCCAACCCGCCGTCCTGGGGCCTCGACCGCATCGACCAGCGAAACCTGCCGCTGGACAACTCCTACACGTACCCGAACACGGCGAGCAACGTGCACGCCTACATCATCGACACCGGCATCCGCTTCTCCCACAACGACTTCGGCGGCCGGGCCACCTCCGGCTACGACGCCGTGGACGGCGGCTCGGCCGACGACTGCAACGGGCACGGCAGCCACGTCGCCGGCACCGTCGGCGGGTCGTCGTACGGGGTTGCGAAGGGCGTCCAGCTCGTCGGCGTACGGGTGCTGAACTGCTCCGGCAGCGGCACCAACGCCGGTGTGATCGCCGGTGTCGACTGGGTCACCCAGAACGCGATCAAGCCGGCGGTGGCGAACATGAGCCTCGGGGGTAGCGCCAACAGCTCCCTCGACACGGCCATCAGCAACTCGATCAACTCCGGCGTCACGTACGCGGTCGCGGCCGGCAACGGCAACACCCTCGGCGTCCGGCAGAACGCCTGCAACTATTCCCCGGCGCGGGTGGCCTCCGCGATCACCGTGGGTGCGACGCAGAACAACGACGCGGCCGCGAGCTTCTCCAACTTCGGCACCTGCGTCGACATCCTGGCACCGGGCGTCAACATCACCTCGGCCTGGTACAACAGCAACACCGCGACCAACACGATCAGCGGCACCTCGATGGCCTCGCCGCACGTCGCCGGCGCGGCGGCGCTGGCGCTGTCAACGAACCCGTCCTGGACCCCCCAGCAGGTGCGGGACAACCTGGTCAGCAACTCCACGCCGAACGTGGTGACAAACGTCGGCACCGGCACCCCGAACCAGTTGCTCTACGTGGGCAGCGGCGGCACCACCCCGCCGCCCACCGGCTGCACCGGCACCAACGGCGCCGCCCTGACGATCCCGGACGCCGGCGCGGCGGTGACCAGTTCGATCAGCATCTCCGGCTGTGGCCGCAACGCCTCGTCGGCCTCCACCGTCGCGGTGAACATCGTGCACACCTACCGCGGTGACCTGGTGATCGACCTGCTCGCCCCGGACGGCAGCTCGTACCGGCTGAAGAACAGCAGCAGCTCGGACAGCGCCGACAACGTGAACACCACGTACTCGGTGAACCTGTCCGGCGAGGCGGCGGACGGCACCTGGCGGCTCCAGGTGCGCGACGTCTACTCGGCGGACACCGGCTACATCAGCAGTTGGACCCTGACCGTCTGACCTGTTCCCCAGGGACGAGGCCCCATCCGGACGATCCCGGTGGGGCCTCGTGTCGTACCTGATCGTTGGTGGTCAGACCGCGAAGGTGGCGGGCCGCTCGGTGGCCGGGGCCGGCGGGCGGGCCTTCCACAGGCCGGTCTTCTGGCCGGCGAGCCGGGCCAGGTACGCCGGGTTGAGGATCACGTACCGACGCCACAGCCGCTTCGGCTCCAGCCCGAGCCGCCAGAACCACTCCAGGCCGGCGCGCTGCATCCACGGCGGCGGCTGGCGCAGCAGCCCGGCGTGGTAGTCGAACGCGGCGCCGACCGCCATCATCGGCATGTCCAGCAGCGGGCGCATGGCGTACGTGAAGACCTCCTGGCGCGGGCAGCCGAGCCCGACCAGGACGAGCCGGGCGCCGCTGGACCGGATCCGGTCGGCGATCTCGGCGTCCTCGCCCGGCTGGACCGCGCGGAACTTCGACGGCTCCACCCCGGCGATCTTCAGGGCCGGGAACATCCGCTCCAACGCCGGGATCAGCTTGGCGAGGGTCTCCTCGGTCGAGCCGTACAGGTAGACGGGCAACCCCTCGTCGGCGAAGCGGGAGAGCACGTGCAGGGTCAGCGTCGGCCCGTAGACCCGGTCGGTGAGCCCGGCGTGGTGCAGCAGGTTGAGCGCCCAGCGCACCGGCTGCCCGTCCGGGGTGACCACGTCGAAGGAGTTCAGCCGGGCGTTGTGCGCCGGATCGAGCACCCCGGTCATCACGCCGTGCACGGCCAGCGCGGTGAGCGCGAGCGGCCGTCGCTCGTGCGCCGCGGTCACCACCGCGTCGGTCGCCGAGGCGTAGTCGGTGGCGTCGACGAGGACGCCGAGCACGTTGCGCTTGGTCTGCGGGGTCATGGCTGCGGCACCCACTTGTCCACGTTCGCCTCGTAGATCTCCCGCAGGATCATCGGCACGTCGTATGTGATCTTCCAGTCCGGGTACTGCGCCTCGAACCGGGCCATGCTGCTCACGTACCACTGGTGGTCGCCGGTACGGGCCTGCTCGACGTAGTTGATCTGCGCCTCGCGGCCGGTGATCTCCTGGGCGATCGCGAACGCCTCGATGTGGGAGGTGTTGGAGTGCCGGCCGCCGCCGAGGTTGTAGACCTCGGCCGAGCGGGGCGCCCGGAAGAACGCCTCGAACGCGGTCAGCACGTCGTGCGAGTGGATCGCGTCGCGGACCATCTTGCCCTTGTAGCCGAACAGGTTGTACGTCCGGCCCTCCATGACGCAGCGCATCAGGTACGCCAGGAACCCGTGCAGCTCGGCGGCCGAGTGGGCCGGGCCGGTCAGCGTGCCGCCCCGGAAGCACGCGGTCTTCATGTCGAAGTAGCGGCCGTACTCCTGCACCATCACGTCCGCGGCCACCTTGGAGGCGCCGAAGACCGAGTGCAGCGAGTGGTCGATCGACATCTCCTCGGTGATGCCCTCGTACCAGCGGTGGTCCTCGGGCAGCTCGTACCGGGTCTCCAGCTCGATCAGCGGCAGGCTGTTGGGCCGGTCGCCGTAGACCTTGTTGGTCGAGCAGTGGATGAACGCCGCGTCAATCGCGTGCTGGCGGGTGTTCTCCAGCATGTTGAGCGTGCCGCCGGCGTTCACGTCGAAGTCCGTGTACGGCTCCTTGGCCGCCCAGTCGTGGCTGGGCTGCGCGGCGCTGTGGATCACCACGGCGATGTCCGAGCCGTACTTCTTGAACACCTGCTCCAGGCCGTCCCGGTCCCGGATGTCCACCGAGTGGTGGGTGTAGGAGTTACCGAGGTCACGGGCGAGTCGTTCCTGGCTCCACGAGGTGGAGCCGTCCTCGCCGAAGAAGTACCGGCGCATGTCGTTGTCGATGCCGACGACGTCCAGACCGAGGCCGGCGAAGTGCCGGACCGCCTCGGAGCCGATCAGACCGCCCGACCCGGTCACCAACGCGACACTCACACGCCACTCCTGGTCCATCGGAGGCAGAAACCATCGGAGCATAGCGTGACGCCCGGCACGCCCCGATATGACGGAAGGGCCCCGCATCAAGCGGAGCCCTCGTCTTTTGGTGGGGATGGGGGGAGTTGAACCCCCACGCCCTTTCGGGCACACGGACCTGAACCGTGCGCGTCTGCCATTCCGCCACATCCCCGTGGCACGACCCGGGACACTGTAGCCGCCCCGAACCCGCTGTCTCCAACAGGCCCCGGGAATACTACGCTGTCCCAGACGCTCGCCACGAGCGGTTACCGTTCGTGGCGGACGAAAGATTAGCACGGCGGTCCCGGTCCTTCCGAACGGGCCGGGAGCAGGCGGCCGAGCGGCGTGTGAGCTGCGCGCGCGCCGGCCGGATACCATCATGTCCTCGGGACCCGAGGAGGAGCCGGTGAGCGTGCTGCAACGCTTCGAGAAGCGTCTGGAAGGCCTGGTCGAAGGGGCCTTCGCCAAGGTCTTCAAAGGGGTGGTCCACCCCGTGGAGATCCTCAACGCCATGCAGCGGGAGGCCGAGGCGCACAAGGCGATCCTGGCCGGTGGGCGCACGTTGGTGCCCAACCGCTACGTGATCGATCTCTCGCCGTTCGACCACAGTCGTCTGGCGCCGTACGCCGCCGCGCTGGCCCAGGAGCTGGCCCAGTCGCAGGCGGAGTTCATCGGCGAGCAGGCCTGGACGGTCTACGGCGATGTGATCGTGGAGATCGAGCGGGGCGAGGGCCTGGACACGGGGATGTTCCGCGTCACGGCCGAGGTCTACACCGGTGGCGAGGTCGCCCCGGTGTCGGCGCCCGGCTACGACGCCGGTCCGCCCGCCTACCCCGCGTACGACCAGGGTGGCGGCTACGGCCCGCCGCCCGGGCACGGTGGCGGTCGCAACGTGCGGCTGGTGTCCGGCGACGGACGCACCTACCCGCTCCAGATGGGGTCGACGGTGATCGGTCGCGGCGACCAGGCGAACCTGCGCCTGCCCGACGTCGGCATCTCCCGGCGACACGCCCGACTGGATTTCGACGGCGGCCAGGTTGTGCTGACCGATCTGGGTTCCACCAACGGCACCATGGTCAACGGGCAGCGGGTCTCCGCCGTCGCGCTGAACCCCGGTGACATGGTCCAGCTCGGCACCACGACGCTGACCTTCCGCGTGGACGGCTGAGCCGCCTTGCCGGCACTGGTCATCACCGTTGCCCGGTTCGGGTTCCTGATCCTGCTGTGGATCTTCGTGTTCACCGTGGTCGGCGTGATCCGCCGAGATCTCTTCGCGGGAGCCCGGTCCGGTCGCCTGGTGGCGGCACCACGCGCGGTCGGTGCCTCGACGGGGCAGGCGACGGCCAAACCGGCGAAGGTGAAGCGGGGCAGGGCGGCCCACCAGCTGGTGGTCACCGCCGGTCAACTGGCCGGCACCCGGATCACCCTCGGCGAAGCGCAGATCACCATCGGTCGGGCCGAGGACTCCACCCTGGTCATCACCGACGACTACGCCTCCGCGCGGCACGCGAGACTCGTACCGCGCGAGGGTCAGTGGTTCGTCGAGGATCTCGGCTCGACTAACGGCACGTACCTGGATCGCGCTAAGGTCACCGGACCAACCCCCGTACCCCTCGGCGTGCCGATCCGGATCGGCCGCACTTCCCTCGAATTACGGCCATGACTCTGACCCTGCGCTATGCGGCCCACAGCGACCGCGGTCTGATCCGTGACGGCAATCAAGACTCCGTCTACGCCGGGCCGCGGCTACTCGCCGTTGCCGACGGCATGGGCGGTATGGCCGCCGGTGACGTCGCCAGCAACATCGTCATCGGTGCCATGGCGCCGCTCGACGAGGACGTCCCCGGGGACGCCCTCGTCGACGCGTTGCGTTCGGCCGTGGGCACCGCCAACCAACAGCTCCGCGACACGGTGGACGCCAACCCGCAGTTGGAGGGGATGGGCACCACACTGACGGCGACCCTCTTCTCCGGCAGCAAGCTGGGGATGGTCCACATCGGTGACTCGCGGGCCTATCTGCTGCGCAACGGCGAGTTCGCGCAGATCACCAAGGACGACACCTACGTCCAGATGCTCGTCGACGAGGGCCGGATCAGTGCCGAGGAGGCCAGCAGCCACCCGCAGCGGTCGCTGCTGACCCGCGCCCTCGACGGCCGGGACATCGACCCGGAGTACTCGGTGCGCCAGGTGCTGCCCGGTGACCGCTACCTGATCTGTAGCGACGGCCTCTCGGGTGTGGTGAGCGCCGAAACCATCGGCGAGACGCTGCGCGAGTACACCGACCCGCAGCAGTGCGTCGAGCGGCTGGTGCAACTCGCGCTGCGCGGCGGCGGTCCGGACAACATCACGGTGATCATCGCCGATGCGACCGACCACGACATCGTCGAGGCGACCCCGATCGTCGGTGGCGCCGCCGCCCGGGACCGGGGCATGGCGACCTCCGCCGACGACTCGACCCCGGCCGCCCGGGCCTCGGCGCTCTCCGCGCCGCGCCCCGCCGCGCCGGAGGAGCCCGCCGCCGCCGACGACGAGCCGGAGCAGCGCAAGCACCGGCCGGTACGCGCCACCGCCATGGCCGTGGCCCTGCTGGTGATCCTCGGCGGTGGACTCTTCGCCGGCTGGACGTACACCCAGCGCCAGTACTACGTGGGTGCCACCGAGGAGGGTCAGGTCGCCGTCTTCCGCGGCATCCAGGGGCAGATCGCCGGGATGGACCTGTCCACCGTGCACCGCACCAGCGGCACCCGGTTGGACGACCTCACCGTCGCCGCCCAGGACACGGTCAAGGTGGGTATCCGGGCCAAGAGCGAGCCGGACGCCGAGCGGCAGCTCGCGGAGCTGACCAGCGACACCCCGACCAACCCCAACCTGAAGCCGCTCTGCCCGCCCGACACGGCGACGCTGACGGGCACGCCGACTCCACCCGCGAGCCCGCCCGCGACCACTCCGACGCCGGCCACCAGCCCGAGCGCGTCGGTGAACGGGGTCGTCAGCGCGAGCCCGACCACGGCGGCCACCACGGGCGGGACCGATCCGACCACCGCACCCGACGCCACGCCCTCCGACTCGGCACCGCCGGCGCTCGACCCGGCCGGCTGCCGGTCTCCCGAGTGAGCGTCGACTGAGATCCCAAGGACTCCACCCGTGACCGTAGCGGCCACACCGGCATCCTCGCCCGCCACCACGGGCGGGGACTCCGGCGTACGCCTGGCCCGGTCCCGGCGCAACGCCGAGCTGTCCCTGCTGCTGCTGGCCATGGTGCTGGTGGCCGCGTACATGGCGACCGTCGAGGCGAACCTCCTGGACACGGTCACCCCGGACTTCTGGGTGCCGGCCGCCGCGCTCGGCGCCGTCTTCCTCGGCCTGCACCTGGTCATCCGGTTTCTCGCCCCGTTCGCCGATCCGGCTCTGCTCCCGGCGGTGGCCCTGCTCAACGGCCTCGGGGTGGGCTTCCTGCGCCGGATCGACCTGGGCGAGGCCGCCCCGGTGGACCGGGAGGACCTGGCTACCTTCGCCGGCATCGGTGGCCGGCAGCTCGCGTGGACGCTCGCCTCGGTGATCCTCGCCGCGGGCCTGCTCGCGATCATGCGCGACCACCGTTCGGTCTCCCGGTACGCGTACACCCTGGGGCTGGCCGGCATCGTGCTGGTGATGCTCCCGGCGGTGCTGCCGCGCAGCATGTCCGAGATCAACGGCGCCAAGCTGTGGATCCGGCTGGGCACGTTCTCGATCCAGCCGGGTGAGTTCGCCAAGCTGGCGCTGCTGGTCTTCTTCGCGTATTACCTGGTGCGCAAGCGTGAGGTGCTCTCGCTGGCCAGCCGGCGGTTCCTCGGTATCGACTTCCCGCGCGGCCGGGATCTCGGCCCGGTGGTCGTGGTCTGGTTGATCAGCCTCCTGGTGCTGGTCTTCGAGAAGGACCTCGGCACCTCGCTGCTGTACTTCGGCATGTTCGTGGTGACGCTCTACATCGCCACCGAACGGGTCAGTTGGCTGCTGATCGGTCTGCTCCTCTTCTTCGGCGGCGCCTACCTCGCGTACGTGCTCGGGTCGACCGTTGGCGGGCCGTTCGCCAACTTCTACCTGCGGGCCGAGATCTGGCTGGACCCGTTCGCCGACCCGACCGACAAGGGCTACCAACTCGTCCAGGGCCTACTCGCCCTCGGCACGGGCGGGCTCTTCGGCGCGGGACCGGGCGGCGGTCAGCCGGACATCCTGCCCGAGGTGCAGAACGACTTCATCTTCGCCGGCATCGGTGAGGAGATCGGCCTGTTCGGCCTCTCCGCGCTGCTGGTGGTCTACCTGCTGATCGTGGAGCGGGGCCTGCGCGCCGCGCTCGCGGTCCGTGACTCGTTCGGCAAACTGCTCGCCGGCGGTCTCGCCTTCACCCTGGGCCTCCAGGTCTTCGTGATCGTCGGCGGCATCAGCAAGCTGATCCCGCTGACCGGCCAGACCACGCCGTTCCTGTCCGCCGGTGGCTCGTCGCTGATGGCGAACTGGCTGCTCATCGCGGTCCTGCTGCGGGTCTCCGACGGGGCCCGTCGACCGGTGACCGGTGGCGCCGCCAAGGCGGCCCGGCCGTCGGGCGGTCCGCCCGAGCAGTTGCACGGTGCTCCCACGGAGGTGATCAAGCCGTGAACGCACCCCTGCGTCGTGTCGGTGTCGTCGTCATGGTCCTGTTCGGTCTGCTCTTCGCGAATCTGAACTGGATCCAGGCGTACAAGGCAGATGAATACCGCACCAGTGACTACAACGGCCGGGTCCAGGTCGCCGACTACAAGCGCAAGCGCGGCAACATCGAGGCTGGTGGCACCGCGTTGGCCACCAGCAAGGAGACCACCGGCAAGCTGAAGTTCCAGCGCACCTACCCGGGCGGTGCCAAGTACGCCCACGTGCTCGGCTACAAGCCGGTCAACCTGGCCGACACCGGCATCGAGCAGGTGGAGAACGACTTCCTTGCCGGCACGAGCGACCAGTTGATCGGCGACCGGTTCAAGGACCTGTTCACCGGTGACGAGACGGCCGGCGGCAACGTGCTGCTCACGCTCTCGAAGCGGGCGCAGGACGTGGCGTACGACCAGATGCGCAACAACCAGGTGGATGCGAAGAGGGGCGCGGCGATCGCCATCGACCCGCGTACCGGCGCGGTGCAGGCCCTGGTGTCGATGCCCAGCTTCGATCCGAATCCGCTCGCCAGCCACGACACGGCTGCGGCGGCGGCGGAGATCAACAAGCTGGAGCAGGATCCGGACGGCCCGTTGAAGAACCGCGCCCTCTCCGAGACGCTGCCCCCGGGCTCCACCTTCAAGATCGTGGTAGCCGCGGCCGGCTTGGAGAACGGCGTCACCAAGTCGACCCCGATCCCGGCCGGTTCCAGCTACACCCCGCCCACCTCGGGCAGCCCGATCCGCAACGCCGCACCGTCGATCTGCCCCGAGGCGCAGGTCACCCTGCAGGAGGCGGTCACCGAGTCCTGCAACACCGGCTTCGCGCAGCTCGGCGTACGCCTCGGCGCCGACAAGATCAAGGAGAAGGCCCGCCAGTTCGGCTTCGAGCAGGAGGACCTCACCGTCGGTCAGCTCGGCGAGGGCGGCCTGCGGACGGCGGCCAGCCGCACCGGCGACATGCAGAACCCGGACGGCAGCACCGACCCGGCCGCGCTGGCCCAGTCCTCGATCGGCCAGAACAACGTCCGGATGACCCCGTTGCAGGGCGCGATGATCGCCGGAGCGGTCGCCAACAACGGCAGCCAGATGCGGCCGTACCTGGTCCGGCAGCTCCTCGCCCCGGACCGGACCACCAGCTACTACACGGCGAAGGCGCGGGAGCTGCGCCAGCCCGTCCAACCGCAGGTCGCCTCCGACCTGCGCGACATGATGGTCAGCGTGGTCCAGAAGGGCACCGGCCAGAAGGCGGCGATCAGCGGCTACACGGTCGGCGGCAAGACGGGTACCGCACAGTCCGCGCCGGACCGCCCCGACCACGGCTGGTTCATCGGCTTCGCGCTGGACAAGAACGGCAACCCGGTCTCGGCCGTGTGTGTCGTCCTGGAACAGGCCGGCCCCGGCGGCAGCTCCGAGGCGGCCCGGATCGGTGGCCAGATCATGCGGGCCGCCATCGCCGACCCCGGGGGCCGCTGACATGCTCAGCCCCGGCGTTCAGCTCGGCAACCGCTACCGTCTCGACGAGCGGATCGCCAGCGGTGGCATGGGTGACGTCTGGCGCGGCACCGACCAGGTGCTCGGCCGGACGGTCGCGGTGAAGAGCCTGCTCCCCGCGCTGCTCGACGACCCGGACTTCGCCGAGCGGTTCCGCGGCGAGGCCCGGACGATGGCCACCATCAACCACCCCGGCGTCGTCGACGTCTACGACTTCGGCAACGACCAGCAGATCGCCTTCCTGGTCATGGAGTACGTCGAGGGCGACGCACTGTCGTCGACGCTGAGCCGGGTCGGCCGCCTCACTCCGGCCCGGACGATGGCGCTCGTCGCGCAGGCCGCGGACGCCCTGCACGCCGCGCACGAGAAGGGCATCGTGCACCGCGACGTGAAGCCGGGCAACCTGCTCGTCCGGCCGAACGGCACGCTCGTGCTGACCGACTTCGGTATCGCCCGCTCCGACATCGTCGGCCAGCTCACCGCCGCCGGCTCGGTGCTCGGTACCGCCTCGTACATCTCGCCGGAGCAGGCCACCGGTCAGGTGGCCACCCCGGCGTCCGATGTGTACGCGCTCGGCGTGGTCGCCTACCAGTGCCTCGCCGGCCGGCGACCGTTCGAGGGGGACAACCCGCTCGACATCGCCATGCGACACGTCCGGGAGACGCCCCGCCCGCTGCCCAACGACATCCCGCCGCAGGTCCGGGCGGTCGTCGAGCGGGCGCTGGCCAAGGACCCGGCCGCCCGCTGGCCGAGCGCCGCCGCCCTCGCCTCGGTCGCCCGGCAGCTCAAGGCCGCGCTGTCCCAGCAGGCCCGGGCCGGCGGGCACTCCGCGCCGATCTCCGGGGCGCCGTCCTCGCCCGCGGCACCCGGCCGGGCGCAGGTGCCGCAGGGACAGCAGTTCCGCCCGCCGAACGCGCCACACCGGCAGCCGCCCGTCGGGCAGCGACCGACCACGATCGCGCCGGCCTCACCACCTCGCCCCACCGCGGTCGCACCGGCCGTACCGCACGCTCGGCCGCCGGTCGCCCAGGCCGGTTACCCGCGCGGCGCCGCAGCGGTGCCGCCGGCACAGACCCGGCAGGAACACCCACCGGCGTACGTCCGGCAGCCCGGTCCGGCAGCCGAGCCCAGCCGGTCCCGGCCCGGGATGGTGCTCGTCGCCATCCTGCTGGCCTTACTGGTCCTGCTCTGCTCCGGCGTGATTTCCTACAAGCTGCGGAAGGCGTCGCAGACCGGTGCGTCCGGTGCGACGACTTCACAGACCGTGGCGTCCGGCGCGCTGCGGCTCGACGGACGCGACGATGCGACCCGGACGTCGTACCGTCGTGAGGTACGACACCGGCCGGGTGACGGCGGGACGACGACGAGCGAAGGACGACAGACGCGATGACAGCGCAGGCCCGCCTGCTCGGTGGCAGGTACCAGGTCGGCGAGCTGCTCGGCTACGGCGGCATGGCCGAGGTGCACCGCGGTCGCGACCTCCGGCTCGGTCGGGACGTCGCGATCAAGATGCTCCGCACCGACCTGGCCCGGGACGCGACGTTCCAGATGCGCTTCCGCCGGGAGGCGCAGAACGCCGCGTCGCTCAACCACCCGGCCATCGTCGCGGTCTACGACACCGGCGAGGAGACCGCCCCGACCGGCGAGACGCTGCCCTTCATCGTCATGGAGTTCGTCAACGGGCGGACGCTGAAGGAGGTCCTCGGTGTCGAGGGCCGGTTGCAGCCCCGCCGTGCGTTGGAGATCTGCGCCGACATGTGCGCGGCGTTGGAGTTCAGCCACCGGCACGGGATCATCCACCGGGACATCAAGCCGGGCAACGTCATGCTCACCCAGACCGGTCAGGTCAAGGTGATGGACTTCGGTATCGCCCGGGCGCTGGCCAGCGGCGCGACCACCATGACGCAGACCAGCGCGGTCATCGGCACCGCTCAGTACCTTTCTCCGGAGCAGGCGCGCGGTGAGGCCGTGGACGCCCGCTCCGACGTGTACGCGGCCGGCTGTGTCCTGTTCGAACTGGTCTGCGGGCACCCGCCGTTCGTCGGCGACAGCCCGGTCAGCGTCGCGTACCAGCACGTCCGGGAGACTCCGCCGACTCCGAGCGACATCAACCCGGACGTCAATCCGGCGGTCGACGCGATCGTGCTCAAGGCGCTGTCGAAGAACCCGCTGAACCGCTACCAGAGTGCCGGCGAGATGCGCGCCGACCTGCTGCGCGCCGCCGCCGGCCGGCCGGTGCTGGCCACTCCGGTGCTGCGCGAGGCGGAGACGGTGGCGATGGCCCCGGCCGGTGGCGGCGCTGCCGGCTACCCGCCGGCCGCCACCGGACCGCAGACCCGGCAGATCCCGGCGCGGGTCGGCGACCCGCGCCAGCGCAAGGCGTCCTCCTGGCTGATCGCCCTGTTCAGCGCGGTCGGTGTGCTGGCGGTGATCGCCCTGGTCGCCGCGCTGCTGTGGAATCAGCAGCAGGACAAGGACCTGAAGTCCGTGCCGACGCTCGCCGGGAAGACACGGGACGCCGCGTTCGCCGAGATCAACAAGGCCGGCCTCAATCCGGTTGTCGGCGATCCGGTCCTGAACAGCACCTGCGCCGAGGGCACGGTGGTTGGCCAGAACCCGCAGCCGAACACTCGCCTGAAGCAGGCCAGCACCGTCACCATCCAGCTCTGCGGCGGTAAGCCCGACGTGGCAGTCCCGACCGGGCTGGAGGGCAGCAAGGAGGAGAGCGCCGTCGCTCGCCTCAAGGAGGTCAAGCTAGGCGCCACGGTCAAGCCGGTGGACAGCCCGGAGAGCGAGGGCATCGTCGTCAAGGTCAGCCCGCCGGAGGGTCAGAAGGTGCCCGAGGGCACCAAGGTGATCCTCGAGGTGTCGAAGGGCAACGTCCGCGAGGTGCCGGACGTCGTCGGGCTGAGCGAGGACGAGGCCACCCGCACCCTGCGCAACGCCGGCTTTGTGGTGAACGTCCAGAATGGCCCAGAGGTGCCGGCGGACCAGGCCGGCAAGGTCACCGACCAGAGCCCCAACGGCAGGGAGAAGAAGCCGAGCGGCACCAGGGTGACCATCAAGGTGAGCCAGCCGGAGGAGGTCGTGGAGACGCCCAGCTCGCCTGCAACACCGACGCCGACGCCGAGCGGATCGACCACGCCCGGCAACGGTGGTGGCACCGGTCAGCCGATCATCCCGCCGTTCCGGGTGGACGGGGAGTAGCCGTCCGCATCCCGGTGCCCGTCGAGGACCGCCCTTCGGCTCGCGGCTGGCGACGGTGGCTGCGACGCGGGGCGGTCCTGGGCGTGGTCGTGGTGGCGCTGAGCAGCGTCCCGTGGCTGTGGACGACCATCGGTGCGCGCGGGCACACCCACGACGCGGCCGAGGCACCCACCGCCGATGTCGTGATCGTCCTGGGCACCGCCGTCGCGGCTGACGGAGAGCAACCGAGCGAGCGGCTCGCCGGCCGCTTGGAGACCGCTGCCGAGCTGGTGCGTACCGGACGGGCGCGGGCGGTGTTGGTGTCCGGCGACGGGGGTGGCGCGTCCGGCGACGAGCCGACGGTGATGACCGGGTATCTGACCGAGCGGCTCGGTGTCGACCCGCGACGGGTGGTGGCGGACCCGTACGGCCTGGACACGTACGACAGTTGCGTCCGCGCCCGGGACGTGTACGGCGTCGAGCGCGCGCTGATCGTCACGCAGTCCTACCACCTGTCCCGGGCGGTGACGCTCTGCCGGCACCTCGGCCTGGACGTCGACGGGGTCGCCGCCCGCTGCGACGGATGCGGTTCCGTCATGCTCGCCGGGAAGGCGGTCCGGGACTACCTGGCCAGCGGCAAGGCCGCCTGGGACGCGGTCCGGGACCGGCCACCCGCGGTCCGGTCACCCGCGAATTCGGCCGTGCGGGACGCGCTCACGAGCTGACCGTGCCTTCAGGAGGTGGCGAAGGCGGCGAGCCGCCGGGCGTCCACCTCGGCGGCCAGCGCCGGGGCACGCTCCAGCGCCTCGGTGTGGCCGCAGCTCGCCAGCCAGTTGGCGAGCATCAGGTGGCCGCCCTCGGTGAGCACCGACTCCGGGTGGAACTGCACGCCCTCGATGGGCAGCGTGCGGTGCCGCATCGCCATCACCACTCCGGAGCCGGTCCAGCCGGTGACCTCCAGCTCGTCCGGCAGCGTCTCCGGGAGGACGGCCAGCGAGTGGTAGCGGGTGGCGGTGAACGGGTCGGGCAGGCCGGCGAGCACGCCGACGGAGTGGTGCCGTACCTCGGAGGTCTTGCCGTGCAGCAGCTCGGCGGCCCGGGTGACGGTCGCCCCGAAGGCCTCCCCGATCGCCTGGTGGCCGAGGCAGACGCCGAAGATCGGCAGCTCGCCCGCGTACTGGCGGATGACGTCCAGGCAGATGCCCGCGCGGTCCGGGCTGCCCGGGCCGGGTGAGAGCAGGACGCCGGACGCGCCCGACCGGCCGACCTCGGCGACGTCGATCTCGTCGTTGCGGCGTACGTCGCAGTCCACGCCGAGCTGGCCGAGGTACTGCACCAGGTTGAAGACGAACGAGTCGTAGTTGTCGATCACCAGGACGCGCATGGTCACCTGCTCGTGGAGGACGGTTCGGGATTGTTCCGTTCCGTGTCGTACGGCAGGTCGTGCTCGTCGCCGGCCGGAGCGTCGTCGGTCACCGCGTCGCCGCCGCTCGGCTCGCCCGGAACGCCGTTGTCCTGGGTAACCTGGACGTCGTCGAAGGGCAGCAGGGGCTCGGCCCACGGGAAGGCCACGTACCAGAGCAGGGCCACCGTGGCGGCCGCGAGCAGCACCGAACCGACGAGCTTGCCGGCGAGGCCGAACGGGAGCTTGCGCCAGATGAACGCGTACATCTCGTCAGCCTCCCAACTCGGTGGGGCGGCCCGCCGACTTGGGTTGGGTTCGGTCCAGCTCGGCGTGGATGATCAGGCGCTGGTAGTTGTCCCACTTGGGGTTGCAGGTGGTCAGGGTGAGCATCCGCTTGGTCGGCTTCTTGTTCGGCTCGCCGGGCACGGGTGCCACCACCTCGACCTGCGTCGGCTTGACGATGCGGGTCTGCGCCACCCGGTAGACGTACCAGTCGGTCTTGCTCTCGACCACGATCGCGTCGCCGTCGTGCAGCTCGTCCAGCCGCCAGAAGGTGGCCCGGTTCCGGTGGCCGGCGACCGAGAAGTTGCCGACCTGGCCGGGCAGCGCGCTGGTCGGGTAGTGGCCCGGCGCGTACCGGATGTCGTCCTGGGTCACGCCCTCGACCACCACCCAGTTCTTGTCGAGCTTGGGGATGTAGAGGCCGGCGATCGGCTTGCCGCGCACAGGCGGGGACGGCTTGGCGCTCGGAGCCTTCGACGGGACGACCGTCGGGTCGTCGGTCGGGCCCCACTCCTGGGCGAGTTGGCTGCTGAGGTCGTTCTGGTGGGCGTCCACCACGGCGGACTTGCCCCACACCTCGTACCCGGCGAAGAGGAGCACCACCAGGCCGAAGGTGATCAGGACCTCGCCGGTGGCCCGGATGCCGGTCCGGATCCGGGAGCCCAGGGACGGGCGGGTCAGCTCCGAGTAGACGCTCTTGTAGCCCTCGCCGGTCTGGTGCGGCCGGAGTTGGACGACCCGCTCCCCCCGACGCGGTCGGGGCGGCTCGGCGACGCCGTCGCCCTCGTCGGTCGTCCCCTCCGGGGCAGGCGTACGGGGAACCGCGCCCATCAGCGCCGTCGTGTCGATGGACGGGGGTCGGGGCGTCGGCCTGCTGGTCACGGTGGGGATGACCGCGGTGGCGTTCGGATCGTCCCCCCGGCCGGACCCGGCCGGGGAGACGGGGGTGCCCGAGGCGCTGGTGGGACGCGTGGACCCGGGGGCGACCTTCGGGATGACCGCGGTGGCGTTCGGGTCGGCGCTCGGCGGCGTCGGCGTGCTCGGCGGTGTGGCGGCGCTCGGCGGCGTCGAGCCACCGGGGGATGCCGAGGCCCAGGTCGGCGTCGCGGCCACGCCGGGCGTCGAGCGGCCGGAGTCGCCGGCGGCGGCCGGGGTACCCGGAGCGTTGCCGGGCGTGGTCGGTACCCCGACCGGACCGACGGCCGGCGGACGGCTCGCGGCGCCGCCACCGGCCGAGGAGCGGGTGGGATCGATGCTCGGGGTGGGTTGCCGGACCGGCAGCGGTGTGGAAGGTGCGGTGGGCCGGCTCGGAGCGGCGGACGGAGGACCGGGTTCGGCGGGCGGTGCCGCGCTACCCGGCCAGCGCGGTGGCGCGGTCGGGCCGGAGGTGCCCTGCGGGTCCGACCATCCGCCGCCCTGCGCCGCGAAGGCGGCGGGTGGGCTCGTCGGCCGTGTGCGACCGGGCAGCACCGGCTCGGGCCAATTACCGGTCGGTGGCCGGCCCGGCGTCGGCTCGGGTCGGGCCGGCGACGACTCGGGCCGGTCGCCGGTGGGCTCGGCCTTGCCCGGGGACGACTCCACCCGGGCCGCAGGAGGCTCTGCGCGGCCCGGCTCGGGTCGGCTGACCTTGGGCAGGAAGGCCGTCGGCTCGTCGGCCTGGTCCCGGTGCCGGCCGTCGCGGCGCTCGTCGGGGCCGCTCACCTGGGCACCGTCGCCGAGCGCAGGGCGGTCGAATCCTCGAAGGCCGGCACGGTCACCGTGGAGACGGACTCCTTGTAGCCGAGTTGGTAGTCGTCGACTGCGTCCTTGAACAACCGGACTCCCTCAGAGCTGGCGAGGGCCTGCTGGAGGGCAGCGGGATCGCCGATCGCTACGATCTTGAACGGTGGGGAGTACACCCGGCCGTGGAGCAGCAGGGTGTTACCGACGCAGCGTACCGCGCTGGTTGCGAGCACGCGGACGTTCATGATTGACATGGCCTCCGCTCCACCCGCCCAGAGCGCGTTGACCACCGCCTGCACGTCGCCCTGGTGTACGACCAGGTCGTCGTTGGTGGCGTCGGAGTGGGCCTCGTCGTTGTGCTGGGGCGCGTCGTTCAGCTCGACCGTCACGGCCGTGCCCGTGACGGGGGTGAACCCGGCCGCCGCGAGGCTGCGCTGGGCGCGGGTCTGCTGGGCCTTGATCGGGGCGTCCGAGTCGGCCAGCGTGTCGGTGCGTTGCTCGACCTCGTTGCGCAGGGTGGCGGCGCGGCGCTCGCTCGCCGTGACCTGCTGCTGCCGTTCTTCGATGAGCTGGTTGAGCTGGGGCCGCCGGTCCTCGCGCAGGGCGGTGCCGCCGGCTGTGGTCGCGGTGGTGGTGAAGAGCAGTCCCGCCGCGGCGGCGATCAGGGGGACCCCGATCGACCAGCCCGGCCGCCGTTGGCGTGGCCGCCGGGGCAGCAGTCCGGCGACGGCCCGTCGGAGGACCTTCTGCCAGGAGGCGGCGCCGGATGTGTACTCCACCGAGCGTTCCTTCCGAGTGTCGGGGGATCGGTTCGCGACGACTGGGCCGCGATGCGAACAGTCCCGCCCTTTTCGGTCACTCCATGTACCTGCCTGACCCCATTCGTGGTCCAGGCGGCCGTTCGGGACTACGCTAGCTGTCGAACATTATTGGCCATGAACCGTCGCCTCCGCGTCCGGTTGTCAGGCCGGACGAGGTTGTCACCCCCTCTGGAGAGCGCCGTGCCCAAGTCTCAGGTCCGCAAGAAGAAGGTGTACACCCCGCCGACGGACGTGCGTCCGACGACGACGGCGGCGTCGCGCAAGCCTAGCCCGGTGTGGCTGCCGATCACCGCGGTCGCGCTGATCGTCGCGGGCATCGGCTGGCTCGTCGTCTACTACCTCTCCGAGCAGGAGTACCCGGTCGCCTCGTGGCAGTACTGGAACCTGGCGGTCGGCTTCGGCGCGATGGTCGCGTCGCTGGTGCTGCTCTCCCGCTGGCGCTGAGCCCGCTCGGGCCGCTGCCGCACCGCAGGAGCGACCACCGGACACCGCAGGATCTCGGTCACCCGCCGTCCCCCTGCCCGGCAGGACCGGGCCGGGCACCCTATGGTGTCCGCAGGCGGCGTGGCCTAATGCGAGATGACTCACGTTACTGCTGGGTAACCTTGCGCGTAGGCTGCACTGCATGACCGAGCGGAGCGAGGTCATCGACCGGTCCGGTCGCAGGTGCGGCAGCGGCGCGACGTTGCCGTGCTCCTGCCCCGGCCCCGGTTGCTGAACCGCTCGACGAGCAGCAGACCGGGGAGGCCAACTCGATGGGCAGCGTCCAGATCGTCACCACGATCCTCGCGGCTGGCATCACCGCCGTGGCGGTGTGGCTGGCGGTGCGCGCGGTCATGAAGATGACGGCCGTGATCCGGCTGGGGCAACCCGCTCCGGAGCGGTTCGCCGACAAGGGCGCCCGCACCAGGAAGATGCTGGTGGAGACCGCCGGCCACACCCGGATGCTCAAGTGGGGTGTGGTGGGCGCCGCCCACTGGTTCGTGATGGTCGGCTTCATCGTGCTGTCGCTGCTGGTGCTCGAGGCGTACTTCGAGGTGGTCACGCCGACCGGCGGCCTGCCGATCATCGGGCACTGGACCGTCTTCGGGCTGGCCACCGAGATCATCACCGTGCTGGGCCTGGTCGGCATCCTGGTGTTGATGGCGATCCGGCTGCAAAATCGGCCGAACCGACCCGGCGGTCGCTCCCGCTTCACCGGCTCCACCATGTGGCAGGGCTACTTCGTCGAGTGGATCGTGCTGCTGGTCCTGATCTTCGGCCTGGTGATCCGGGGCTTCAAGGTCGCGACCGACCATTTCGAGTACCCGGTCTGGGCGACCCCGGTCAGCCACGCGGTCGGCGCGATCCTCCCGGACTGGTCGGACGGGGCGAGCGTCGCCGCGCTCATCAAGATCGTCATTTCGATGACCTGGCTGATCGTCATCTCGCTGAACGTCACCATGGGCGTCGCCTGGCACCGGTTCCTGGCCTTTCCCAACATCTTCTTCAAGCGCGACCCGGAGAAGCCGGCCGGCTCCGGCCTGGGCCCGCTGCGCCCGATGACCAGCGAGGGCAAGCCACTCGACTTCGAGGAGGCCGACCCGGAGAAGGACCAGTTCGGCGTTGCCCAGGTCGAGCAGTTCACCTGGAAGGGCCTGCTGGACTTCAGCACCTGCACCGAGTGCGGCCGCTGCCAGTCGCAGTGCCCCGCCTGGAACACCGGCAAGCCGCTGTCGCCGAAGCTGCTCGTGCTCAGCCTGCGCGACCACGCGTACGCGAAGGCCCCCTACCTGCTGGCCGGCGGCGGCAAGGACCTCACCGGCGAGGAGAAGGCCACCCAGGCGCAGCTCGCGCACCTGGACGTGCTGTCGCTCGCCGAGGGTGACAAGCCGCTGATCGGCACGGCCGAGGAGGGCGGGGTCATCGACCCGGACGTGCTCTGGTCGTGCACCACCTGCGGCGCCTGCGTCGAGCAGTGCCCGGTGGACATCGAGCACGTGGACCACATCGTCGACATGCGCCGCTACCAGGTGCTGATCGAGTCGAGCTTCCCCTCCGAGGCCGGCGTGATGCTGCGCAACCTGGAGAACAAGGGCAACCCGTGGGGCGCGCCGCAGAACACCCGCGAGGACTGGACCAAGGGCCTGGACTTCGAGGTGCCGCGGGTCGGCGAGGTGGACGACTTCGAGTACCTCTTCTGGGTCGGCTGCGCCGGCGCGTTCGAGGACCGGGCCAAGAAGACCACCCGCGCGGTCGCCACCCTGCTCAACGAGGCCGGCGTCAGTTTCGCCATCCTCGGCGAGGGCGAGACCTGCTCCGGCGACCCGGCCCGCCGGATCGGCAACGAGTTCGTCTTCCAGATGCTCGCCCAGCAGAACGTCGAGACGTTGAACGAGGCGTTCGAGGGTCGGGAGAAGGCCAAGCGCAAGATCGTCGCCACCTGCCCGCACTGCTTCAACACCCTGGGCAACGAGTACGGCCAGCTCGGCGGCGAGTTCGAGGTGGTCCACCACACCCAACTCCTGGCCCACCTGGTCTCCACCGGCAAGCTCACCCCGGTCCAGCCCGTCGACGGCGGCGTGACCTACCACGACCCCTGCTACCTGGGCCGGCACAACCGCGTCTTCGCCGCTCCCCGCGAGGTCCTCGGCGACGCCATCCAGGGTGAGATCACCGAGATGCCGCGCAACAGTGAGCGCTCCTTCTGCTGCGGTGCCGGCGGCGCCCGGATGTGGATGGAGGAGAAGATCGGCAAGCGGATCAACGTGGACCGGGTCGAGGAGGCCATGGCCACCGGGGCGAAGACGGTGGCCGTCGGTTGCCCGTTCTGCTCGACGATGCTCAACGACGGCGTCAACGGCAAGGGTGCCGGCGAGCAGGTCGAGGTCGTCGACGTGGCGAGCGTCCTGCTGCGCTCGGTGAAGCCCGAGCAGCCGCGGGGCGACAAGGAGTCCACCCCGGTCGCGGGCTGACGCGTACACCTGGAGTTCTTGCTCATCGGCGGCGGCGGCCCTCAGGGGTCGCCGCCGTCGTGCAAGAATCTCGCCGAGGTGAGGAGACATCGACGGCCTGCTCTTGATGACGGTGCTGCCGCTGGTCGGTTTCGTTGCGCTGACCGCCGGCAACGCGTTCTTCGTCGCGGCCGAGTTCGCCCTGGTCACGGTCGACCGCGCGGAGATCGACCGGCGGGCCGCCGCCGGTGACGACGCCGCCCGCACGGTACGCGCCGCGCTGCGCGAACTGTCCTTCCAGCTCTCCGGGGCACAGCTCGGGATCACCATCACCGCGCTGCTTACCGGCTACCTGGCCGAACCGGCGCTGGCCCGGGTGTTCACCCCGCTGCTGCGTCCGGTGGCCGGGGAGAGCACCGAGCGGTTCACCCCGTTCCTGGCGTTGGCCCTGGCGACGCTCATCTCCATGCTCTTCGGCGAGCTGGTGCCCAAGAACGCGGCGCTGGCCCGGCCGATGCCCGCCGCACTGGCCACCGCCGGGCCGATGCACGCCTTCTCCCGGGCGTTCGGCTGGCTGATCCGGGGCCTGAACGGCTCGGCGAACCGGTTGGTCCGGGCGCTCGGCGTGGAGCCGCAGGAGGAGTTGGCCAGCGCCCGGTCGCCGGAGGAGTTGGGCCTGCTGGCCGCCATCTCGGCGCGCGCGGGCGCGCTGCCGCCGGACACGGCGATGCTGCTGCGGCGCACCATCCGGTTCGGTGACAAGCGGGCGGCCGAGGCGATGACCCCGCGGGTCGACGTGGTCGCGCTGCGGGCCACCGCCACCGTGGCCGAGTTGCTCGAGGAGTCCCGGCGGACGGGACGGACCCGTTTCCCGGTGTACGAGGAGACGCTCGACCTCGTCACCGGAGTGGCGGGAGTGCCGGACGCGCTGGGCGTGCCGCTGGCCGCGCGGGCGTCGACAGTGGTCGGCGCGGTGGCCCGCGAGCCGGTGTACGTGCCGGAGAGTCTGGACCTGGACGGCGTGCTGGCCGCGTTGAAGGCGGCCGGCGCGGACCTGGCCATCGTCGTCGACGAGTACGGCGGCACCGACGGTGTGGTCACGATCGAGGACCTGGTCGAGGAGTTGGTGGGCGAGATCGCCGACGAGTTCGACCCGGCCAGCGTGGACGACGCCGAGCCCTTCGAGTTGACCGTCCCGGGCGGGGAGCGCACGGTGCTTGTCGACGGGGTGCTGCGCTCCGACGAGTTGGTCGAGCAGACGGGCTTCCGGCTGCCCGAGGGGCCGTACGAGACGTTGGCCGGGTTTCTGCTGGCCCGGCTCGGACACATCCCGCTGCCCGGCGAGACGGTCGACGCCGGCGGCTGGGAGTTCACCGTGGTGGAGGTCGAGCGGCACCGGATCGAGCAGGTCCGGGTGCTGCGCCCCGCGGATCCGGACGCCGATGACTGAGCTGTTGGTGGCCGTACTGCTGCTGCTCGGCAACGGCTTCTTCGTGGGCAGTGAGTTCGCGTTGATCGCGTCCCGTCGTACGGTGATCGAGCCGTTGGCGGCCGGTTCGAAGCGGGCCCGCTGGGCGTTGTCGGCGATGAACCAGATCCCGCTGATGATCGCCGGTGCGCAGCTCGGCATCACGGTGTGTTCGCTGGGCCTCGGCGCGATCGCCGAGCCGGCGTTGGCCCATCTGCTCGAATCGCCGTTCCACGCCGTCGGCCTGCCCGAGCGGGCGGTGCACCCGGTGGCGTTCGTGCTCGCGCTCGGCGTCGTCGTCTTCCTGCACACGGTGGTCGGCGAGATGGTGCCCAAGAACATCACGCTGGCCGGTCCGGAGGTCTCCGCGCTCTGGCTGGGGCCGGCCATGCTGGCGTTCTGCGTGGCCACCAAGCCGCTGCTGCTGGCGATGAAGTGGGCCGCCCGCCGGGTGCTGGCTCTCTGGCGGATCGAGGCGACCGAGGCCGTGAAGACGGTGTTCACCGCCGAGGAGTTGGCGGGGCTGGTGTCGCAGGCGCGGACGGAGGGGCTGCTCGACGCCGAGGAGCACGCCCGCATCACCGCCGCGCTGGCCCTGCACTCCCGGACCGCGGCGGACGCCCTGCAACCGTGGTCGACGGTGACGACGGTGGCCGAGGACGTCTCACCGGCCTCGCTGGAGGTGCTGGCTACGCGTACCGGCCGGTCCCGGTTCCCGGTGGTGCAGCGGTCCACCCGACGGGTGCTCGGCTTCGTCCACGTCAAGGACGTCCTCGGGTACGCCGGGCGGGGTCGTCGCGCGCCGGTGCCGGCGGCGGTGTACCGGCCGTTGGCGGTGGTGCCGCCGGACCGTACGCTGGCCGATCTGCTGCTGGCCATGCGGCGGGAACGGCGGCACATGGTGCTGGTCAGTGACGGTCGCCGACCTCTCGGTGTGGTCACACTCGATGACGTATTGACCGCAATCGTTGGTTAATTGACCAACACCCTTGGTGTGCGGGCGGTTGCGCGACAGTGACGATGACTCGGCTCGCCTTGATTCCGGTCCGACGCTTCCCTAATGTGGTGCACCGACCGCTGTGGGTCGTCTGCCTCGGCCCTTCCCTCACGCGAGGCGCCCGGCGGTCGGTTGCAAAGGAGTCGGTGCCGGTGGCAACCATGCCCCCTCATCGTCACGCACCAGGGTCGCCCGTTCGACCGCGCGGTCTGCGCAGGGTCGCCCGTCGCCTGCTCGTGCTGGTCGCCGCCGCCGCGGTCGGTGCCGGGATGATCGCCGTGCCGGCGCACGCCGAGCCGACGGTGGACGAGATCGAGGCGCAGATCGACAAGAAGTGGGAGGAGTTGGAGCCCACGATCGAGCAGTACAACAAGGTGCGGGCGCAGCTGAAGGTCAACAAGAGCAAGTCCGCCGCGCTGCAGAAGAAGATCGAGCCGCTGGCCCTGCAGAGCGAGTTGGCGCTCAACCGGGTCGGTGACCTCGCTTCCCGCTACTACATGTCGGGCCCCTCGCAGGAGATCGGCGCGCTGCTGGTCAGCGCCAAGCCGGACACCCTCACCGAGCAGCTCACCCTCCTCGACCGGCTCGCCGCCCAGGAGCGCAAGCAGGTCGAGGGCGTACTCGCCGTCCGGGCGAAGTACGACGGCGAGAAGCAGAAGCTGGACGCGCTGATCGCCACCCAGACCAAGCAGCAGAGCGATCTGGCGGCCAAGAAGAAGCAGATCGACGCCGAGATCAAGAAGCTCGAGGCGTCGATGCCGAAGACGACGGTCAAGACCGCCGGTTGCCCGACCATCAACGGTGTGGTCTCCGTGGCGGCGCAGAAGGCGATCAAGACCGCCTGCCAGCAGGTCGGCGACCCGTACGTCTGGGGTGCCACCGGCCCGAACTCGTTCGACTGCTCGGGTCTGACCCAGTACGCCTACAAGTCGGCCGGGATCTACCTCACCCACCACACGGGTGACCAGTGGAACGAGGGCAAGGCGGTCTCGCGCGCCGACGCCCGCGCCGGTGACCTGGTCTTCTTCTACTCCGGCCTGAGTCACGTCGGGCTGTATCTGGGCAACAACCAGATGGTGCACGCGCCACGCGCCGGCAAACCGGTGCAGGTGTCCAGCATCAACACCATGCCGGTCGCCGGGTTCCGCCGACCCGGCTGACCTCCACCAGGCACGACGACGGCCCCCGGTCACCTCGACCGGGGGCCGTCGTGTGTCCTCAGCGTGGTGCGCCGACCGGTTCCCTCAGCGCGGTGCGCCGACCGGTTCCCTCAGCGCGGTGCGCCCACCGGGGACGGCAGGAGCTGTACGTCGGCGAGGTCGACGTACATGACGCGGTGGCCGAACTGGATCTGCGCGTACCGGTTCTGGCCCCGGATCACCGTCCAGTCGCCGGGCGAGGAGCCGTCGAAGGTGCTGGCCCGGTAGTACTCGCCGGGCAGCACCGCGCCGACCGCGTACCGCTGACCGGCGGCGAGGGTGTACTGCAACGGTGAGATCGCCTGGTAGGGCACGCCGGCCGGGTAGGCGGCCTGCTCCGGGTACGCCCGCCCGTACACCGGGATCGTGGTCCGGCCGGGCTTCGGGGTGACCACCATCCCGACGGTCCAGGTCGCGGTCGGGGCGGACGCCGGGTTGTGGAACCAGGCCCGCTGCCCGAGGTACCAGATGGCCGTCCAGTCACCCTGCCGACCGGCCAGCGCGTACGTCTGGCCGGCGGAGGCGCGGGCGCCGTGGTCCGACACGTCCATCGTGTTCGGGGTGCCGTCGGGGCGCAGCGCGATGTCGTTGACCAGCGGCGCGTCCGCCGACGGCGCGGTACGCAACACCACCGCCGACGAGCCGCGGGGCGCGCACGGTGTTCCCGGGGTGACGCACCCGGTGAACGCCGGCCGGTTGGTCGCGTAGTCGGGGTCGATCCGGACCAGCCCGGTGGCCGGGGTGCCGGTGTCGAGTCGGGGCGCGTGCAGCAGGTCGAAGTAGTGCGTCCAGTCCCAGTAGGGCCCCGGGTCCCAGTGCATCCCGCGCACCGTCGCCGCCGTGGTGCCGGGCACGTTGTCGTGGCCGATGATGTGCTGGCGGTCCAGTGGGATGCCCAGCCGCAGGGCGAGATGCCGGACGAGCTTCGCCGAGGTCCGGTACATCGCCTCCGTGTACCAGGTGCCCTGCGCGGCGAAGCCCTCGTGTTCCAGCCCGATCGACTTGGCGTTGACGTACCAGTTGCCGGCGTGCCAGGCGACGTCCTTGGTCCTGACGTGCTGGGCGATCTGTCCGTCCACCGACCGCAGCGAGTAGTGCCAACTCACGTAGGTCGGATCCTGAACGAGTTGCAGGGTGGTCGCCCAACTCGCCTCGGTGTCGTGGATGACGATGTACTCGATCTTCTGCCGGCCGGGTCGGTCGGAGAGGTCGTGGTTGCCGTAGTCGCCGTCGCCGAACGCCGCGTAGGGGGCGGGGATCCACTCACAGGACACCGTGCGGGGGCATTCCAGCCCGTCCGGACGGGCGAGTCGCCGCAGCCCGAGCCGGTCCAGCCAGGACCGTTCGGGGCGGACCGTCCGGGCCGGCAGCGTGACCCGCTGGCCGTCGTCGGTAACCCGCGTCTCGCCGGCGCCGATCGTGGTGAAGACCTCGTCGGCGAAGGCCGCCGCGGCATCGGCGCTGTCCGCGCCGGCGTAGCGGGCCACCGCGCCGTACCAGGTGGCCGGGTCGGTGCCGACGCCGACCGGGGCGCCGACCTCCCGTTGGTACGCGGACAGCAGCGCCGCCCCACCCCGGATGTTCGTCGTCGGGTCGGTGCGCAGCGCCTCGACGGTGGCGCCGGTCAACGCGGCGGCGGCGTCCAGCGTCTGTAGCGCGGCGGTGGGCGGCGCGTCGTCGGTGGCGGGCGCGGGCGTCAGAGCGCGACGGGAGTCGTCGCCGCGCGGGTCCTCTCCCGGAGCGTCGTGGTGGCCGCGCCGGGGTAGGGCGGCCACGTGACGGGCGTCGGTCAGGTGCATCGGGCCGTAGCCGCCGCTGGTGCTCGGGGTGCCGGCGTTGCTGTCCCACCGGGATTCCAGGTAGGAGACGCCGAGCAGCACGTCGAGCGGCACGCCGTACTCGGTCGCGGCGGCGGCGTACTGCTGCTGGCGGTCGGCGGCGGGTGCCGCGGCGGCCGGTCCGGCGGGTAGCGGTACGGTCGCTGTGGCGGTGAGCAGCGCGACGGCGAGCAGGGTCGGACGTTTCATCGAACCCCCTACATATGAACTGGTGTCGGTTGCGGTCACCTTCGCGCTGCGGGGGAGTCCGCGTCAATACCTTTCCATGTATCAAAATCAGCGGAAAGAAACCTTCACATCACCGCGATGGAACGCGCGATTCGGTACGGAGTGTCACGGCCGCACGGGTTGCGGATCGGTAACGGCCGTCTCTACTCTGGTCATTCGTCGGCCCGGTAGCAGGTCTGCCCACCCCGGGCGGTAACGGACCGACACCGCCGAGTCGCTCGCGAGCGAGCCGGGGACCCACGTTCCCCGGGGTGAATCCGCAGTTCCTGCGGTAGGGCGCCCACTTCCCGCCCGAACCCGTCAGCTAACCCGGTAGGCGGTCAGGAAGAAGGAGTACGGAACCCGGTGGCCTCCCATGCCCCGCGGCCGTCGTCCGGACGGTCGGCTCCGGCCGAACCGACGTCGACCGTGCCGCGTCCACGCTGGTCCCGCTTCACCACCGCCCTCGCCGCCCTGGTCGGCGTCGCCGTCGTCCTGACCGGCAGCGCCACGGCGGCCCACGCCGACCCGTCCGTCGCCGAGATCGAAAAGCAGATCGACGACGACTGGAACAAGCTCGAACCGATCATCGAGCGGCACAACGCCACCCGTACCGACCTGGCCCTCAAGCGCAAGCAGGCCGACGCCCTCGCCGCCCGTATCGCGCCGCTGGAGCGCCAGGTCGACGCCGCCATGGACAAGGTCAGCGCGCTGGCCGTGCGCGCCTACATGGGCGAGAACCTGTCGACCGTGAACACGATGCTCGGCAGCCGGTCGCCCAGCGAGGTCGTCGGTCAGCTCGAGATGCTCGACCGGTTCGCCCACAACCAGCAGGAGGACGTCCGTCAGGTCGCCGACCTGCGCAATGAGCTGGCCCGGCAGAAGGCGCCGCTGGACGAGATGGTGGCCCAGCTGACCCGCACCGAGGCCCAGTTGGCGGCGAAGAAGAAGCAGATCAACGAGGAGATCGACCGGCTGCAGAAGCTGCGCCTCAAGGTGTACGGCAACGGCGGCGGCGGTCCGCTGCGTCCGGCGCCCTGCCCGGCCAGCTACCCGGGTGGCGGTGCCGGTATCGCGGTCAAGTTCGCCTGCGCCCAGATCGGCAAGCCGTACGTGTGGGGCGCCGAGGGACCGAACTCGTACGACTGCTCCGGGCTGATGCTGGCCGCGTGGGCGAAGGCCGGTGTGTCGCTGCCGCACAACGCCGCCGCCCAGAGCCGGGTCACCAAGAACGTCAGCAAGAGCGACCTGCGCCCCGGTGACCTGGTCTTCTACTACAGCGACATCCACCACGTCGGGATGTACGTCGGCAACGGCTGGGTGGTGCACGCCTCCCAGGCCGGGGTGCCCGTCAAGATGAAGAAGGTCGACGACGGGCCCATTCACAGCTACGGCCGTCCCGGCTGACCGACGCGGGACACGGTCAGGGCCCGTCGCGATCCGCTCGCGGCGGGCCCTCGTCGTCCCTAGCGCGTCGGCCAGGCGCGCCAGTTCTGCCAGGAGCGACTCGGCGTCGGCCCCCGCTGACCCTGGTAACGCGACCCGTAGACCACCGAGCCGTACGGGTGCTCGGCCGGCGACGAGAGCCGGAAGATGCAGAGCTGGCCGATCTTCATGCCCGGCCAGAGGGTGATCGGCAGGTTCGCCACGTTGGACAGTTCCAGCGTGACGTGCCCGGAGAAGCCCGGGTCGATGAACCCGGCGGTGGAGTGGGTGAGCAGGCCGAGGCGGCCCAGCGAGCTCTTGCCCTCCAGCCGGCCGGCGAGCTGGTCGCCGAGCGAGATCACCTCCAGCGTCGAGGCGAGCACGAACTCCCCCGGGTGCAGCACGAACGGCTCACCGTCGGGCACCTCGACCACCGAGGTCAGATCGTCCTGCTGCATGGCCGGGTCGATGTGGGTGTAGAGGTGGTTGTTGAAGACCCGGAACAGCCGGTCGAGTCGTACGTCGATGCTGGAGGGTTGGACCAGGGTGGGCTCGAACGGCTCCAGGCCCAGCGTGCCGGCCTTGATCTCGGAGACCAGGTCACGGTCGGAGAGCAGCATCGGACCACCATAGCGAGGTGGGCGGTGACCAGCGTGTCGAGGTCGCTCCTCGTACATTTGTTCGATAGAATGCCCGCATGGCTTCCTGGTCCGATTTCGCCGCCGACGAGCCCCGCCTCGCCGACGGCATCCGCGTTCTCCTGCAGCAGTACGGGCCGGGCTTCGGCTACCTGGCCACGGTCCGTGCCGACGGTGGGCCCCGGGTCCATCCGGTCTCCCCGGTCATCACCGACGAGGGTCTGTTCTGCTTCATCATCGACTCGCCGAAGCGCCGCGACCTCGAACGCGACGGCCGTTACGCGCTGCACTCGTTCCCCCCGGAGGAGAGCGACGACGAGGCGTACGTGGCGGGCCACGCCTGGCCGGTCACCGATCCGGTCCGGGTGGCCCGGCTGGCGCAGAGCGCCCGGGCGGAGCCGCGGGTCGACTGGCGGTTGTTCGAGTTCACCGTCGACGTGGCGATGCTGACCCGCCGCGACCAGCACGGCTTGGGCATCGCGGTCGGGCGACCGGCCGTCCAGGTCTGGCTCGATCCGCACACCCCACCCGCGGCGACCGCGCCTCCGGCCGTACCGCAGACTCGCCCGACCCGTCGCAGCCGCGACGTCCAGTGCACGGCCGCCTGACCACGGCCCTGGGGAGAAAAACGCCGGTGCCGGCTCCGTCGTGACAGAGCCGGCACCTGGTGTACGCGAGGAGAGCTACGCCGCGCGGTACGCGTTCCACGCGGTCAGCATGCGGCTCGCCTGACCTGCGGTGAACTGGTACATGCACGAGTCGTAGGTGTAGTCCATGAAGTTGGTGATCGGGTCCAGGCCGGTCGCCGAGCAGGTGTTCCGCCCGGTCGGGCACTGGTACGCCGGGGACGCCTCGGCCGGGGTGTCGCTTACCTGGTCGCCGGAGCCGCCGCAACCGCCCTGGAAGGTGTGGTACAGGTTCAGCCAGTGGCCCACCTCGTGGGTGCCGGTGTCGCCCTGGTTGTAGTTGGTGGCCGTGCCACCCGGCAGCGACTCGCTCAGCACGACCACGCCGTCCATGCTGCTCAGGTTTCGCTGCGGGAAGGTCGCCCAGCCCAGCAGGTCGTCACTCAACTCGCCGAGGTAGATGTTGAGCGTGTTCTTGCCGCCCACCCGCAGCGACGACTTCATCGACCGCTCGGCGGACGAGCCCTCGACGATCGGGTACCAGGAGGGGTTCGTCACCCGGTTGATCTTGTCGAGCCGGAAGGCGAACGCGGTGGCCGCGCCGCCGGTCGACCCGGCGTAGGACTGGTTCAGCACGCTGATCTGCGAGGTGATCATCGAGTCGGGGATGTTGCCGCCGGCTCGGGTGCTGTTCTCCTGGATCACGTGCACCACCACCGGGATGGTGACGGTGGCTGCCAGCGTCGTGGCACCGGCGCCGGCCCGGTAGTTGGCCCGCTCGCGCAACGCCGCCGCGAGGTCGGCGTCCCGCTCGCGGACCTGCTTGGCGGTCAGTTCGTTCGGCTCGTGCTTGGCCCCCGCGCCGGGCTTCGCCCGGGCGTTGGCGTGGCTGTCGGCCGGCTCCGCGCAGGTGCCGCCGGGCGCCGCGGAGAAGGCCGAAGCGGCCGGGACGACACCCACCGCGGCGGTGCTGAGCAGCAGCGCGAGGGTCGTCGACGCGACACCGGCGACACGCCGGGTCAGCAGGTTGGGACGGAGTCCCATGGGCCCACCTCTTTCTGGCGGCGCGACAGGGGGTGTGTCACGCCGTGGCTGAGAACGTGTGGCAGACGTTACAACCCATCGACGCATTTGAGAACGGCCATATGTTGCCGTCTGGAAACTTCTTCGGCTCTGGACGTGGCCGGCCGGCGCGCGGGGGTGGCTGGGTGCACGGCCGCGACGACTCGGGTACAGTGGTGCCGCCCGCGGGTGTAGTTCAATGGCAGAACATCAGCTTCCCAAGCTGACAGTGCGGGTTCGATTCCCGTCACCCGCTCCACGATCAAGGCCCAGGTCGGGACATGCTCCCGACCTGGGCCTCATTCGTTTCGGTCACCTCTTAGGCTTGGCGTGCCCGTTGCGTGCCCGATCGCGGCCCTTTTTGATCTGCTCACTGAGGCCGTCAGCAATGTGCTGGTCACGTTCCTGGGCCGTGTGCCGATAGATCGGCGGCCCGAGTGGAGGCGTGCCCCGTCCGGGCCATGAGGTCGGCGAGTTCGCGCCGGTCCGTGACGCAAGGGTTCCCGGTGTGTCTCCCGCCTGCTATCGACCGCACGCCAAGCAGACCACCGCCCGACCCGGCAGCGCCCGTGGGGCCGTGAAGGTCCGCTTGAGGTGGCGGCCCGGAAGGCGGCCCGCTCCCACAGGGGGCGGATCGCGGCGTGGGGGAGGATGGCAGCGGCGGTCTCATTCGGTGGCATCGTCGACAGCCGCGTTAAGCGCATCGACGAGGTCGGTACCCAGGTTGTCTTGCAGGATCCGATGGAAGTCGGTTGAACTCATCTGTTGCCGCAGCTGCTTCAGCTCGGTCACCGTCTCTCTGGGCCACTGGCCGTACAGCGATCGCCAGTTGGCAGCCGCTCTGAACAACGCGCGGGCTGCATTGTCGAAGCGCCGCTGATCCTGAGCGACCAGGCCGAGCCGGTGATAGGTGCTGGCAGTGTTGTGCCGGTCGTTGAGCCCTAGGTAGATGGTCAGGGCCTGCTTGTAGTGGGCTTCGGCTTCGTCGAAGCGCCGCTGGTCTTGCGCGACCAGGCCGAGCCGGTGATAGGTGCTGGCAGTGTTGTGCCGGTCGTCGAGCTCCAGGTAGATGGTCAGGGCCTGCTTGTAGTGGACTTCGGCTTCGTCGAAGCGCCGCTGACCTTGCGCTACCACGCCAAGCTGGTGGTAGGTGCTGGCCGCACTGTGCTGGTCGTTGAATTCCAGGTAGCTGGTCAGGGCCTGCTTGTAGTGGGCTTCGGCTTCGTCGAAGCGCCGCTGGTCTTGCGCGACCACGCCGAGATTGTGGTAGACGCCAGCCGCGTTGTGCCGGTCGTTGAATTCCAGGTAGCTGGTCAGGGCCTGGTTGTAGTGGGCTTCGGCTTCGTCGAAGCGCCGCTGATCCCGCGCGATGACGCCGAGATTGTGGTAAATGCCGGCGGTGCTGTGCCGGTCGTTGAATTCCAGGTAGATGGTCAGGGCCTGCTTGTAGTGGGCTTCGGCTTTGTCGAAGCGGCGCTGATCTTGCGCGACAACGCCAAGCTGGTGGTAGGTGCTGGCTGCGCTGTGCCGGTCGTTGAACTCCAGCTTGATGGTCAGCGCCTGGTTGTAGTGGGCTTCGGCTTCCGCGAAGCGCCGCTGATTCTGCGCGACAACGCCGAGCTGGTGGTAGGTGAGGGCAGCGCTGGGCCGATCACCGGACGCCAGCTTGATCGTCAGGGCCTGCTTGTAGCGAGCTTCTGCTTCGTCGAAGCGCCGCCGATCTTGGGCGACCCTGCCCAGGTTGTGGTAGGTGCCGGCGGTGTGGTGCCGGTCGTTGAACTCCAGGAAGATGGTCAGGGCCTGGTTGTAGTGGGTTACGGCTTCGTCGAAGCGCCGCCGATCCTGCGCGACCCTGCCGAGCTGGCCGTAGGTGAGGGCAGCGCTGGACCTATCAGCGAATTCCAGGAAGATGGTCAGGGCCTGGTTGTAGTGGGCTGCAGCTTCGTCGAAGCGCCGCTGATCCTGCGCGACGATGCCAGCCAAGTGATGCAGGGCCGCGGATTCGCGGCGTAGGTCCTCGCGGTCGGGGTCGCGGGGAGCGGCGATCGCGCTGTTGAGCACGTGCCGGCGGGTGTCCTGTTGTTTGGTCTGGTCGAGGTACTCCTCTACCGCCTGAACGATGGGAAGGACGGCTTGGTCGGTGTGAAGCCCGTGATTGAGGGCGACGATGAGATTGGCGTACTCGGTGCGCGCTGTCGCGTGTCCGGTCTCGCGCTGTCGCGGCTCCTGTGAGGTGAGCATCCGGTAAATCAGATTCCCGATGCCGGTCTGGAGCCGGTAATGCGCATCCTGGGCGGCTTTGTGCAGTTCGGGGTGGTCGTTAATGCGGGTACGTAGGAAGTAGGGCAGCACCGGCAGGATCTGCACCCAGTTGGTCAGGTGGGGGTGGGATGTGGCTAGTCCGACCCGGACGGTTTCAGCGACCGCTGCGGTGAGGTCGATCGGGCCGAGGGCTTCGACCGCCTCGTAGTCGGCAAGCAACTGCTGATAGGCGTCGAGGAACGGCGTGGGGATGCTGGCGGTGAATGGTGCCAGCAGCAGCAGGGAATGTTGGATGGTGGGGTTGAGTTTGCCGTGGCTGTACTCGATGACCTGGTTGATGCGCTCGAGATCCGTGGCGCTGTTGCCCTCTTGTAGGTCGGCGAGGACCTGCGCCGGGGTTTGGGTGGCGAGGGTAGGCAGGACCACCGTCAGCGGCAACGGATACCCCCCGAGCAGGGTCGTCAGCCGATCCAGTGCATCGCGCTGCTGCTTGTCGTGCAGGTGATGGGTTCCGCCGTGACGAGTGAGGATCGCGTCGATGAGCACCGATGCTGCCTGGTCATCCAGGCCACCCAGGGAGTAGGTGTTGTCGGCGAAAGTACGTGGTCCGATCCATTGCTCGTGTTCGCGTGACCCGAACAGCACAAGGGTTTTTCCGGCGCGCAGGCGGGCCAGAAACCCGCCGAGTCGTTCACGCTCTGTGTCGTTGAGAGCGTGGGGGATTGCCGCCGGGGTGGCGGTGATTGACTCGGTGTTGTCCAAGACCAGCAGGTACCTGCGTGACCGCAGCAACCGGGCAATGTGCTCGGCCTGTGCCTTCTCGGGCAGCAGTTCTAGCTTCGCCTGCTCTACCGGGTCCAGCAGAGTGGCGGCGATCTCGCGGATGATCTGGTTGAGGGTCCAGGCTCGGTGTTCGTAGCTGAACCGGAACACCATCTCCACAAGGCCGGTGCGTTGCCACCACCAACCCAGATGCTCCAGCAGTGTCGACTTCCCGGCGCCAGCCATGCCTTTGACCAGCAGCATGTTTCGTTCGTCTCGGATCAGCAGCCGCCGCTCGATTGCGTGGATGTCCAAGTCCCGGCCGACGAACCCGTACTCCGTGTCCGGTTCGTCGCCGACCAGCGCCTCACGTTGCAGAAACCGGGCCTGCTGCTCCGCCGACATCTCCGACAACGACAGCCGCACGTCCTGCTGGCTGAATACCACCGGCAGGACCCAGTCCTCCAATTCCAGGTCCTGATCGAAATACGCCTGCCGGGTCTTGTCGTCGAACAGCGACCGTCGCGCAGTCTGCATCGCCGCGACCGGGTCGTCGCCTGCGGCCAGGCCCGAGTACACCAGTGGCATCGCTTGCTTGGCGGCTGACACCGTCACCGAGTACGCCATGCCCACCGTCACCGGAACACCGGCCTCCACCAGGCGTTGGGCAAGGCTGGCCTCGCTGGTCGGTTCCTTCGCCGACTGACACGCGTTGAGAACGGCCACCGGAACCCGATGCTCCGCCAACAGATTCGCGATGTCCTCAGCAGCCACCGGTTCGGCCTTACCCTCGACCGCGGTCTCGAGGAACAGGAACGCCCGCTCACCCGCAAAGAGCGTCGGCCGCCGCTGCCCGAACAGATACCGGTCGGCGGCCCGACCCAGCTCCAGCTCGTCGAACCCGGCCACCGCACCATGCACATCGAAATGAATCACCTGGTAGTAGCCGCTGCCGTGAAGCGTCGTCGCCGCGCGCAGATGCTGCTCCAGTGCCTGCCACGTCCCCGGGCGCACTAGGTCCACCACCACCGGCCGGTCCGCCCGACGCAACCCTTTCAACAACGGCCGGGAAATCGTGCGGTATCCGACATCGGCACGGCCGCCGGGGCGGGCCGTCACCACAAGAATGTTCAACGTCGGCCGCTGCGGCGGCAGGTCGAACCCCGACGGGGTCATATACACGCAGCGGACGATCGGCAACCGAATCGCGAGCGGCACCGGCAGCCCCGGGTCGTACGCAGCTTCCCAATGCAGGCGGTGGAATGCAGCCGAACCCCGCACCTGCACCCGGTAGCCGTCGAATCCGCGCCGTGCCACCACCCGGTAATCCACCAATGCATCCCCGGTGAACACCTGCCGGAACAACCGCTCACCATAGGCGCGCAGCTGCTCCACAGCCTCCTGCGCCAGATCCTTATCCAGGAACGGAAATCTCAGGTGCTCCTCGAAGTACCACGCCAGCCGGCTCTCGTCACCATCGCCAGCCGGGTCGGTGATCGTGACCTCGTATTCCGCGCCGTCGGCAAAGGACACCCGCGCGATGAACGAACCGTCAGCGCCACGTGACCGCTCGGAAATTTTGATCACCAGTACCGGCCGGGGTTCGTCGCTGACGCTCACGAAGTGCTCCGGCGAACCCGGACCACCACCACACGATCATCACCCGAACGGGTCTCGGTCAGCTCCAACTCCGTCACGTCCACAGCCGGCCGCTGCTGAACCACAAGCCGCCGGACCAGGTCATACAGCAGGCTGCTGGCCAGATTGACCGTCAACGGCACTAACACTAACTCCGCCAATCCTGGCAAGAATGTTTCCGGAGCCGTCCGCTGTACCGACGCCGCTCCCAGGGCGGCGGATTCCTCATCGGAGTCCCACGCCTTCGCCAACGTCGCCGGCTCCACACCCACCGCTGGATCTACCGCCACCACCAGTCGCACCATCACAAAACCCTCCCCCATCGAGGTCCACGCTACGTGTCACCACGATGACATAGCGATCAAGTCGACGACAGTTCCACACGAAGCCCTTAGACGAAGGGGATCGGAGATACTCAGAAGGCGGCCAACCGAGTGCCCCACCATGCCGTTGCGGCAGTAGGTCCCGCACTCCAGCCATTCAGGGTCACTTCCGCTATGAGCTCAGCGCAACAGCCTGTAGCTGGTCAACGCAAGTGCGGTACCAAGTGCCTCGGATGAAGGCGTGCAGATCGCCGCCCCGGCAGGTGTAGCGGAGAGACTGTGCTTCGACGCCGTCGGGGAGCACGAGGCGGCACTGCCCGCCGATGCGGCGCACGCCGTCTCGGCCAGTGCGCAGCAGTGTCACCATGTCGTACTCGGGGCCCCAGCCCCCTAGAAAAGCTCGGTCCGCGCCGTTGACCAGCATGCTGTGCGCGGACTGATAGGGGGACGCCCCCCAATCCATAACCCTGTCACCCGACACCGACTGGATATGGAAGTCCGTGTAAGGGCAGAAGTGGGCAGTTTCGCCCTGCAGGTTGAGTGTGTAGCAGTCAGAAATGTACGGAAGCCCCGCGTCGTGCGGGTAGAGCCAGTCGACCGTCAGGTCTTGGTTGAACCTGGCAAGGCCGTGTCCCTCCGGCCCGCTTCCGCCCAACGCTCCCTCATCGAAATATCCGGCCCATACCATGCCGGACGGCGTTGTCTGAAGTTCCTCGATGGCATCACCGAGGTGGCCTCGGTGCTCCAGATCGCCGTCGCGCGTCCATACCTCACCGTTGATCGCGCCACCCTCGGTGCGACCTGCCGCCAGCAGGACCCGCCCCGCCGGCAGCGGTTGCACGAACGACACCCGGAGGTCTGTATCCACATCGATGGCGCTGACAATCCGGACTCCGTTGCCACCGAGATGCGCGGTCACCTGCTTGCGCCGAGAGGCGGTCCGGTGTGACCAGACGGCGAACGCCGTGCCGTCGGGCCCGACACCGACGGCCTCGGGCTCACGTTCCATGTCCGCGCGGTCTGCGGGCGTCAGAAATCCGTGGCGTTCCAGTGGCACAACCGGCAACTGCAATACCTCCAGCCGCCGTTGAAGGCTGGCCTGATCCCGTTCGCCTCGTCTCGTCGTCATCACGGCCATCATCGATCACCTGGCAATCGGATTTGCGAGGATCAGCGGACCAAAGGACGCTTGCTGGGAGCCAGTCGACAGCCCTGGTTGCTGTCCGCTCGTAGCGCAGCGTTCAGACGTTCAGCTCGGTCGAGGCGGCCTTGACGAAGACCGTTTCGGACACGCCGACGACGCCGGACGCGATCTCCGCGTGGTTGCCGGTCGCAGCCGGACGTACGTCGATGATTCCGCCGACACGCTCGGCAATCTCCGTCACGACTGCCCCAGGAAGCGCGGCCCATCCGCGGCGCATGGCTACCCCTTGGTCACTTGCCGCTGGCTGTGCGGGCTGGGCGGGCGGCAGTATTCGGCCTCGCCTACCAGAATTCCATGTCGATCCGGAGTCGGACGCATCGACGGGTGCCCCGGCCCTGTCGGCCGATTCCCCGCACCGAGGCACGTGATTAGCGTCCGAGCATGCCCCCGCCGCAGCAACCCCACCAGCCCGCCGTCCTGCCCAACCGTTCCGCCCCCGGTTCCTACCGGACGGTGTACGTACTCGCTGGCCTGGCCGCGCTCTGTTGGGCGGCCGCCGCACTGGGCGCTGCAATGATGGTTGACGCCCGCGACCTGCCCGAGGGGACGGTGACCCTCATCGCCTTCCTCTGGCTCGTCGGGTTCGAGATGCTCGCACTGCTGTTGCAGTTGATCGCGGCGTGGGAGCTGCGCCGGCGCAACTCGCCGGCAGCGGCCCTGTTCGTTCTCCTGATCGCGGTCGCCGGGGTCGTGGCGACGTTCGTGTTTCTGGACCGGTTCGGTTCGTGAGCGGTCCGTCCGGGTCGTCGACCCGGACGAAGGCCCCAGCCAAGGGATGTTCCCTGGCTGGGGCCTCGTTCGTGCTCAGCCCTCAGTGATGGTGAGAACCACCGGGCCACCCGGCAGGGTTTGGCTGTCCGAGCGGTCCGGCATGTTCCATGCGCTGCTCTTCTGGGCGGCATCGCTCACCCTGAAGCCCACCGTGTACTCACCCGGTGCCAGGCCCTGCCAGGGCAGGTACAGCCAGCTCGTCACGGTGCCGTCTTCGGCCTGGCTCGCGCCGCCTCCTGAACTCGACAGCACGTTGCCGTCGGTGTCGTACAGGTATACGTCCAGCCCGTCGATGGGTGCTACCTGCACCTGGGTCGTGATGGTCAGCTTCGGGGAGCCCTGGCCCACCTCACTCGCGGGCAGCGACGACGGATCCAGGGTGGCGCCCAGGACCACCGGCGGGTTGGGGCTCGGAACCCGCGTGATCTTGAGCCCCGGGTCGGGTGCTCCGAACGCCGTGCCGTACAGCGCGACCTTGCCGGCGCCGTCGACGACCGAAATACCCTGGACATCGCATTTTTCGGTCTGCCGGTAGACCATCACCGGAACGGCGATCCGACCGTCCGACTTGACGGTCGGGGCACCCCACTGGGTGCAGCCACCGAAACCGAGATCGACGTTGACCGCGGAAATGCCCTTGGTCGCACCGGTGACCGACATGGTGAGTTCCGCCATCACCTCACTGCGCCAGTTGTTGACCGGGTTCGGGCTGATCGCGAAACCACTCGCCTGGACCGTCGAGTTGAACGTCGTGGTGATCGACGGCGCAGCCGGATTCTTGTAGGTGGTGGTGCCGCCCGCGTTGTTGTGCAGAACCAGCGCGGCTACCCGCCAGTTGCCGGCATCCGCGCTCGCCGGCAGGGTGACCTCGATCGAACACGACATGTAGGTGCCGTCCCGATCGCCGCCGTAGACCCTGCCGCACCGGACACCGCTGCCGTACGGGTCGCGTTCCCAGGTGAACGGCATGGTGACTCCCGCTCCGCCAGGCCCGGCCAGCCGGATGGTGCCCTTCCAGAAACCGGACTCGTTGTCCTGCACCATGAAGTCGTACGTGACGGTGGCCGGGCCGTTCCCGACGTAGAAGTAGGGCTTACGCAACTGCCCGCCCAGGCCGATCGACTCGACCGAGGGGCCGGACGTGTCGATGAGCGTTCGCGCGGTGAACCGGTAGCCGAACGACTGCAACGCAGCGGCGGAGATGTTCGTGGTGCGGTCACCAGCACTGATGGTGACCTTGATGACCTCCCAGGTTGCGGTGGTCGCATCGGAGTACCTGCGCACCGGCAGGTGGTACGAGTAGGTGGACTCCTGCGGGGTGCCGGACTCGTAGGTGGCGTCGGTGCAACAGGTCTCCTCGAACCCGTAACCCGCGGTCCACTCGTGGCCGACCAGTGCGCCGGTCACCGAGCTGCGCATGCGCATCGTCACGGTGCCGTGGATGTAGGTCGCGTCCGGGTCCGTGTTGGTCACGGTCCAGGTGAGCTTGTTGGAGGCGTACTGCTCCGTCACGTCGACAACGGACTGCTCGAAGGCGAGGGCGGTCAGTGCCAGTCGTGGTGCCGCGGCGTGGGCAGCGGTGCCACCGAGCACGGTCGCGGAAACCGCGACGGCAAACGTCAGCGCGCCGTGGACCAATCGGCGCGCGAAGGTGACAGACATGAGGAGTTTTTATCAGTGAGCCACCGTTCAGGCTGCCCCATAACCGACTGCTGACCGGTCAATCAGCCCTGCAAAGGCCCGTTTCACCGAATGAAGCGCAGATCGTAGCCGACCACCGTCACCGCCTCCAGAACAGCAGGTGGGTGACTCCGCTGGAACTGGGCACCTCATCCAGGTGGAAGCGGTCGAGCAGGTCGGTGTGGCTGTCCCACAGCCGCTCGCCCCGGTGCAGGTCGACGGGGGCGACGGCGATGTGCATCGTGTCGACCAGGTCGGCGTCGAGGAACGCGCGGATGGTCGCCACCCCGCCGCCGAGGCGTACGTCCCGTCCGTCGGCCGCCTCCTTCGCCCGGGCCAGCGCCTCGGCGGGGGTGGCGTCGAGGAAGTGGAACGTGGTGTCGGCCAGGGTGAAGGACGGCCGTACGTGGTGGGTGAGCACGAAGACCGGCGTGTGGAACGGTGGGTTGTCACCCCACCACCCCTGCCACTCGTGGTTCTCCCAGGGCCCACGCTGGGGGCCGAACTTGTTGCGCCCCATGATCTCCGCGCCGATGTTGTGTTCGGCGTCGCGGGTCAGGTAGTCGTCCAGGCCCCGGCTGCCGCCGGGCTCGGTGCGGTAGACGAAGCTGGCGGTGGCGGCCCGCCAGGAGAACAGCGGGGTGGGGTCGGCGTGGCCGAAGGGCCGCTCCAGGCTCTGTCCCTCCCCGGTCCCGAACCCGTCGCGCGAGACGTTGAAGCACTGCACCCGCAGTAGCTGTGGCATGAAAACTCCTCTTGAGATCGGCGGACGTCAGTTGATGGTCGCCGTCGGGCCGCCGCCCCGACCCCGGTCGTCGAGTACGAGCGCGGCGCGACCGTCCACCACGTACCGGATGTGGGTGACCTGCGGCGTGTGGATGACCCGGGTGGGCGTCAGCTCGATCGCCTCCTTGTCGTCGAGGTCGAGGTCGGCGTCGAGGAGCCGCAGGCCGGTGCCGAGCACGACCGGTACGACGTGCAGCTCCAACTCGTCGAGCAGACCGGCCTTGAGTACCTGTCGCACGAGGCTGCCGCCGCCGGCCACGGCCACGTTCTTGCCGCCGGCCACGGCGCGCGCCTGTTCGACCGCGCTGGCCACGCCGTCGGTGACGTAGGTGAAGCTGGTGCCACCACCGCGCCGCAGGGTCTCGCGGGGCCGGTGCGTGACGACGAAGACCGGTGCGCGGAACGGCGGCTCGTCGCCCCACGGCACCTCGCCGCCGTCGGCCATCCGCCGGCCCATGACGTACGCGCCGGCCGCCTCGAACGTCTCGGCCATCACGTCGGAGTTGGCATCGCGCTCGCCGCCGGCGAAGCCCTGCCGCTCGCGCCAGGCTGCCGCCTCGGTGGCCCAGCGGGTGACCCGGAAGAAGCCGGCGGCCTCGGCCGAGTCGATCCAGTCGCCGTCGCCGTCGAACTGTGGGCCGGCGTAGAACCCGTCCAGGGACACCGACAGTTGCGCGGTCACCTTCGTCATCCCGCTACTTCCTCTCCTCGGGCGGCGCCCCGCGGGTGCCTGCTCGCAAGGAGGTCGGAGCCGATCGGGACGCCCCTACCGCGGCCCTTTGTGACCTGAGTCACTCCACGCTCCCGGTAGGCTGGCGATCATGCGGATTGGCATCGTGATCCTGCCGGACCAGCGCTGGTCGGAGTCGCAGCACCGCTGGCGGCAGGCCGACGAGTGGGGCTTCGATCACGCGTGGACATACGACCACCTGGGCTGGCGGGACCTGGTCGACGGCCCGTGGTTCGACTCCATGAGCACCCTGACCGCCGCCGCCACCGTGACGTCCCGGATTCGGCTGGGCACGCTCGTGGCGTCGCCGAACTTCCGCCACCCCGCCGCGTTCGTCCGCCAGATCACCACGGTGGACGACGTGTCGGACGGTCGACTGCTGCTCGGTCTCGGTGCGGGCGGGATCGGCTTCGACTCGGCGGTGCTGGGTGGCGAGACGCTGCCGCCGCGCCAGCGGGTCGACCGGTTCGCCGAGTTCACCGAACTGCTGGACCTGATCCTTCGCCAGGACGGCACCACCTGGCGGGGTGACTGGTTCGCCACGGTGGATGCCCGCAACAACCCCGGCTGTGTCCAGCAGCCCCGGGTGCCGTTCGTGGTGGCCGCCAACGGGCCGCGCTCGATGCGGCTGGTGGCCCGCTTCGGGCAGGGCTGGGTGACCACCGGCACCGGCGACGACAACGACCTGGCGAGCTGGTGGGACAGCGTGTCGACGCTGTCCGTGCGGATGGACCGGACGCTGGCCGAGGCCGGCCGCGACCCGGCGACCCTGGACCGTTACCTCCTGCTGGATTCCGCGCCGGTGTTCTCGCTGAGCAGCGCGCAGTTCTTCGCCGACCAGGTCGGTCGGGCCACGGAGCTGGGCTTCACCGACGTGGTGACGCACTGGCCGCGTGCGAGCAGTTGGTACGCCGGCGACGAGGCCGTGCTGGTCGACGTGGCGACCCGACTCCTGCCGGCGCTGCGCGGCTAGGTGCCCAGGTCCCCGGTGGCGACGCCGCCCTCGCCGCCGGAGACCAGTCGCAGGCGTAGGCAGACGATCGGGGTGTCCTCGTCGACGGGTGTGCCGAGCCGCGCCCAGTAGGCGGCGTGCCCCGCCCGCCACTCCTCGATCGAGCGGTCACCCTCACCCTCGGCCCGGGCGAAATCCCAGGGCACGTCGCCTAAGCGGACCACCTCGACGCCGGTGATCTCGACGATGCCGGCCAACGCGTCGTCGTCGTCGACGAGCGCCAGCCGTTCGCCGACCTGCTCCAGTTCCTCGTTCTCTTCGGCGTACTCGGCCAGCCGGCCGGCGGTCGCCGTCTTCACCCCGGCCAGCACCAGCGTGTTCAGGGTCGTCCGCAGCTCACCCGGCGTGCCGAGGGCGAGCGTGCGCAGGTCACCGATCCGAGGCCACATCCTGCCGAGGCTAGGCCAGCGTGGCCGTACCCGCCGCCGTAATTCGTCCGGCGCGGCTCAGATCAACTGCACGGCGTAGCCGGCGGCGTCGAGCAACCGCTGGTCGCCGGTGGTCGCGTGGGCGTCGAGGACCGCGTCGGCCAACTTGACCACGTGCGCGTCGCCGTGCCGGGCCGCCCGGGCGAACACCTCCGCCGGGGTCGCGGTGGCCACCGACGGCGGCGCGACCGCGTCGCTCGGGGCGTACACCGAGGTCACGGCCGCCGTCGCGGCCCAGGCCGCGGCGAGGCTCGGTGCCCAGAGCGCCCGGTCCAGTGCCGGCAGGGTACGCAGCACGGCGGTCGGCGCCGTCACCGCGTGCACCAGCATGACCGGCTCGGCGTGCCCGAAGCGCAGGTAGTCGAGGCCGGCGCGGTGCACGAGCGTACCGAGCCCGCGTTCCGCCTCACCCGGCGTCCGCGCGGGGCGCAGCGCCGCGAGCGCCGGTTCCCATCGGGGTACGCCCACAAGCCGGCCCAGCCGCTCCCGGATGCCACCGCTCTGGTCGTCGATCCGGGGCACCCCGGCCAGCGCGGCGACCACGTCCGGCCCGACGGTGCCGGGGTGGCCCGACGAGGCCGGTGCGAGCAGCCGGTCGGCGCCGGGCACCGGCTGCCAACGGGCCGCCCAGTAGCCGAGGGCCTGGCCCAGTTCGGTGAGCCGGGGCGGGTTCGCCCCGTGCAGGTGCAGGGCGCGTACCGCGTGTCCGACCCGGATCACCCCGTGGGTGGCGCCCGCCGCGATGCCGGGCAGCAGTCGGGGCCACCAGGTGCCGAGCACGTCCCGCCACGGCTGTTCGCGCAGCTGCCGGTCGAAGTGGGCCAGCCAGTCGCCGGCCCGCTTCGCGTCACCCAGCGCCGCCCGCCAGTCGTCGATCGGGTGCAGCCCGCGGGGTAGCTCGTCCAGCCGGGTGAGGTAGTCGTCCAGCCAGCGGTGCACCTGTCGCTCGTGTCCGTGCCGGGCCAGCGCCTCGACGGCCATCGGGCCGTGGTTGGAGAGCCACCCCGCGTATTCGGGGCCGGTGCGGTGCAGCCGTTCGTACGCCTCGTCGAGAATCCCGTCGCTCATGCGTCGATCGTCGAAGGTGAAGCGCGCTTCAAGTCAACCCGGCAGTTCCGCGCCCGTGATCAGACCGGTGATCCGCAGCGCGGCGGCGGTCTCCGGTGGGCAGTCGACGGTCACCACGGCCGCGCCGAGCACCTGCGCGCCGCGCGCGGCGCAGATGTCGTAGAGGGCGCGGATCTGGGCGCCGGTGCGTACCCAGTCGTCCACCACGAGCACCCGGTCGTCGGGGCCGAGGTGCCGGTCCCGTACGGCCAGGTCGACCTGCCGGCCCCGGTAGTCCGGCGGGCTCTGTGCCCAGGTGAGCGGGCCGGCCGGCAGCCTGCCGTCGCCGGGCTTGTGCGCGGCCACGAAGCCGACGCCGAGGGCGGTCGCGGCCAGCGGTCCGAGCAGCAGGCCGGTGACCGCGGGGGCGAGCACCACGGTCGGCCGGGCCGTCCGGTACGGGGCCACCAGGGCCGGACCCAGCTCGGCCAGCACCGTCGAGTCGCGCCACCAGCCGGAGATGTCGCTGACCAGGTGGGTGGCGCCCGGGCCCGGGTCGATCCAGCGGAACAGGGCGGCCAGGCGTCCGGTCAGCTCGGTGGGCATCGGTCCATCGTGCGGCACGGGTGCTCGGTGCGTCCGCACCTGGGCCGCTCGACCCATCCGCGCCTCGGATGATCGGCTATAGCTACGGGGCAAATCCTGGCATACCACCATGATCACGTTGACTTCGGAAGTGCTTCTCTCGTTACGGTCCGACCCGGTTTGTTCAATCGACGAAAGGACCGGGCCGGTGGCAGGTAGGCACTCCCGTAGCCGCATCTTCTCCTCTCCGGCGGGCATCGCGGCCACCGCGGCGGTCGGCGTCGCCCTGGCCGTCGGTGGCACGGTCGGTGCCGTCCAACTCGCGTCCGATTCCGGCCAGTCGGGGCAGGCGGCGCTGGAATTCACCCCCACCAGCGCCGGCAGCCTCACCCCCGGCTCCCCGACCCCCTCCGCGAGCGCCAGTGCCACCGCGACGCCGAGTGTGACGGCCAGCCCGTCCGCCAGCCGGTCCCCGCAGGCCGCCTCCCGGGGTAAGGCACGCACCGCGTCGCCGAAGCCGAGCCCCAAGGTCAAGAAGACCACGGCGGCGGCGAAGGTCCTCGACAGCGGCTCGTGTGGCGCCTCCTTCTACTCCGACGGGCAGCTCACGGCCAACGGCGAGTCGTTCAACCCGAACGAGCTCACCGCCGCGCACAAGACCCTGCCGTTCAACACCAAGGTCCGGGTGACCAACCCGAGCAACGGCAAGTCGGTCGTCGTGCGGATCAACGACCGGGGCCCGTTCATCGACGGCCGTTGCCTCGATCTGTCCCGGGCCGCCTTCGCCACCATCGCCTCGGTCGACGTCGGCGCGCTCACCGTTCGCTACGAGGTACTCGGCTGAGCGTATTTGAGAACGCCGATACGGTGGCAGGTGTGGGCCGGCCGGACAGAACATCCTCGGACGACGGGCCAGGTTCATTCACCGGTTCACGTCGATCAGGCATGCTGTCCCTCGTACCCACGCGACTCCTCCAGTCGGGCCGTAGCCCGCTGAGCCCCGGATCCCGCGCCGGCCTCGGCGCGGCCGTCGTCCTGCTCGCGATCGTCTCGATGCTGGAGCTTGCCGACGGCCGTCGGGCCCACTACGTCGCGCTCCTGGCCGCCGCCCCGATCCTGGCCGCCGCGCTGGCGGCCTGGCGGGTGGTGCTGGGCGTGGGCGCCGTGGCGACCGTGATCGGGATCGCCTTCGCGGTGACCGATCCGAAGATGATGTTGGTGAACTCGGTCAACATGGTCGCCGTCGGGCTCGCGAGCGGGCTGGCCGTGGCGGTGGCCTGGGTACGACAGCGGCAGGCGGAGCAGATCGCCGAGCTGACCAAGCTCGCGTCGGTGGCCCAGCAAGCGGTGCTGCGTCCGCTCGGACCGCAGATCGGCATGCTCTCGGTGGCCGGTCGCTACATCTCCTCCACCGCCACGGCCGAGATCGGCGGTGACCTGTACGAGGCGATCGACACCCCGTACGGCGTCCGCATGATCATTGGTGACGTACGCGGCAAGGGGCTGGACGCGGTTCGCCTGGCCAGCATCGTCCTGGGCTCGTACCGGCACGTCGCCTACGAGCGGGCCGACCTGCGTGCCGTCGTCGCCGACCTGGACCGCGCGGTGGCCCGCAACGTCGGCGACGAGGACTTCGTGACCGCCGCGCTGGTCGAGGAGCGGGGCGGCACCCTCACGATCGTCAACTGCGGCCACCCGTCGCCGCTGCTGCTGCGCCGGGGCGCGGTGATCCCGTTGGAGCCGCCGGCGCCGGCGCCGCCGCTCGGTTTCATGCCGGCGGTCCGGCCCCGGGTGGAACGCCTGGAACCGGGCGACCGGCTGCTGCTGTTCACCGACGGCCTCGGTGAGGCCCGTCGGGACGGCGAGTTCTTCCCGACCGCCGACCGGGCGTGGCGGCTGCTCGGACACGGCACGGTCGCCGACGGGCTCGCCTCGCTCGAAACCGCCCTCGTCGAGTGGGTGCACGGCCACCTGGACGACGACATCGCCCTGGTCCTGATGGAGTACGTCGGTTCCCGTACCGGGGTGACGTCGGCCGTGCCGAGCTGGGAAGTCGGCGCCGCCGAGAGCTGAGCGGGCCCACCGGACGGAAACTGTGTAATCGCCGTCACTTATGTGATCGGGTTGTCGCTGCCTACCCGTGAGTAATACAGTCGTGGTTACTGATCGGTAACACCTGTCCGGAAGCGGGACCAGTGAGCATGACCCACTACAAGAGCAACCTTCGGGACCTCGAGTTCAACCTGTTCGAGGTCTTCGGGGCGGACCGGGCGTTCGGCCAGGAGCCGTACTCGGATCTCGACATCGACACGGCCCGGAGCTTCCTCGCCGAGGTGGACCGCCTCGCCCGCGAGGACCTGGCCGCCAGCTACACGGACAGCGACCGCAACCCACCGGTCTTCGACCCGGCCACGCACACCGCGCCGCTGCCGGAGTCGTTCAAGAAGTCGTACCAGGCGTTCATGGACTCGGAGTTCTGGCGGCTGGACCTGCCGCCGGCCCTCGGCGGCACCAACGCCCCGCGCGCCCTCTGGTGGTCCCTCGCCGAGCTGGTGCTCGGCGCGAACGCGCCGGTCTGGATGTACGCCTCCGGCCCCTCCTTCGCGCACGTCCTGCACGTCGAGGGCACCGAGCGGCAGCAGGGGTGGGCCAAGCTCTTCATCGACAAGCAGTGGGGCTCCACGATGGTGCTCACCGAGCCGGACGCCGGCTCGGACGTGGGCGCCGGCCGTACCCGGGCCGTCCCGCAGCCCGACGGCAGCTGGCACATCGAGGGCGTGAAGCGCTTCATCACCTCGGGCGAGCACGACCTGAGCGACAACATCGTGCACTACGTGCTGGCCCGCCCGGTCGGCGTGGAGGGCGTCGGCGGCCCCGGCACCAAGGGCCTGTCCCTCTTCGTGGTGCCGAAGTTCCACTTCGACGAGACCACCGGCGAGCTGGGCGAGCGCAACGGCGTCTACGCCACGAACGTCGAGCACAAGATGGGCCTGAAGGTCTCCAACACCTGCGAGGTGACCTTCGGCGAGCACGGCGTGCCGGCCAAGGGCTGGCTGCTGGGTGACAAGCACGACGGCATCCGGCAGATGTTCATGATCATCGAGTACGCCCGGATGATGGTCGGCACCAAGGCGATCGCCACGCTCTCCACCGGCTACCTGAACGCCCTCGAGTACGCGAAGAACCGGGTGCAGGGCGCCGACCTGGTCCAGCAGGCCGACAAGACGGCCCCGCGGGTCACCATCACCCACCACCCGGACGTGCGGCGCTCGCTGCTGCTGCAGAAGTCGTACGCCGAGGGCCTGCGGGCGCTCGTCTGCTACACCGCGAGCTGGCAGGACAAGGTCGCCATCGCCGAGGCGGCCGGCGACGAGAAGGCCACCAAGCTGGCCAAGCGCGTCAACGACCTGCTGCTGCCGCTGGTCAAGGGCGTCGGTTCGGAGCGGGCGTACGAGCTGCTCGGGCACGAGGCCCTGCAGACCTTCGGTGGCTCCGGCTTCCTCCAGGACTACCCGCTGGAGCAGTACGTCCGGGACGCCAAGATCGACACCCTGTACGAGGGCACCACCGCCATCCAGAGCCTGGACCTGATCTTCCGCAAGATCGTCCGGGACAACGGCAAGGCGCTGCTGGCGGTGTCCGGCGAGATCCAGGAGTTCATCTCCACCGAGGCGGGCAACGGCCAGCTCAAGGAGGAGCGGCAGGCGCTCGGCAAGGCGCTGGCCGAGATCCAGAACATCCTCGGTGTGCTGACCGGCTGGCTGGGCGAGGCGCAGGCCGGCGACCCCCGCGCGCTCTACAAGGTGGGCCTGAGCAGCCGGCGGTTCCTGCTGGCGATCGGTGACCTGGTCGTCGGCTGGCTGCTGCAGAAGCAGGCCGACGTGGCGCTCAAGGCCCTCGCCGGCGAGGTCTCCGCCACCGACAAGGCGTTCTACACCGGCAAGGTGGCCGCCGCCCGGTTCTTCGCCCGTGAGGTGTTGCCGCGTATCGGTGCCGACCGGCGGATCATCGAGGGCACCGACCTCGACATCATGGACCTCCCGGAGGAGGCCTTCTGACCGTGCCACGGCACGCTTGAGCGGTTTCGGGTCGCACCACCCGGCACCCTCTCGACGGCCGGCGGGGCTGACGTCCCGCCGGCCGTCGCCGTCTCCGGGGCACCACCCGAGCGGCGCGACCTGCGCGCGTGTTGGCCGGGCGCGGTCGGGTATGCCGCTGCCGTGGCGGGTAACCCGCCTCGACCACGGGAACGCCCAGAGCCACCGCACGGGGGAGTGCAGCGCACATGGGTGTAGGAAGCGGCATCTTTCTCATCGCGCTCGGCGCGATCATGACCTTCGCGATCCGGGCCAACGTCTGGTGGATCGACCTGCGCGCGGTCGGCTGGGTGTTCATCCTGGCCGGGCTGGCCGTGCTGCTGACCACCCTCTGGTTCTGGCAGGACCGGCGCAAGCGGGCCCGGACCCTCATCGTGGAGGAGAACCGGCTGTCCCATCCCACCGCGATGATGCCCCCGCCGCCGGACCCTCCGCCGCCGACCGCGCCACCGTCCTGACCTCCTGAGCGCGTACGCCTGAGCCACCCACCGTCCGGCGGGTGGCTCAGCCGCGTGCCGTGTGCCGCCGGGCGACCGGCGCGCCGCCCCGGCCCCATTCCGTCCAGGTGGCCGCGCTGGTGTGCACCGCCAACTCGGCGGTCCGCAGCCCCTCCTCGTCCGCCGTCTCCGGGTCGAGAAGCGCGGACAGCAGCGATACGCCCGGATTGTGGGCGATCAACAGCACCACCCGAGCCGCCGGATCGGCCGTCCGGACCAGCGCCAACAGCTCCTCGGGGAGGGCGTCGTACGCGCCGGGCTCGTACCGCACGCTGGGGCGGGGACCGGTCGGCCCGCCCTCCGGCGGCGTGCCCGCCATCCCCATCGCCACGCCGTGCCAGGTCTGCCGGGTCCGCCGCGCGGTCGAGCAGAGCACCACGTCGGGCAGCAGTCGGTGGTGCGCCAACCAGGCGCCGGCCGCCGCCGCGTCGGCCTCCCCACGGGCGCTCAACGGACGCTGCGCGTCGTCCGTACCCTCGCTGCCCGGCTCGGCCTTCGCGTGCCGCAGCAACACCAGTGTCCGTACCTCGGAGGGGGTGTCCGTCATGCCCTCAGCTTGCCCGATTGGCGATCTCCCTGCCGGGGTAAGTCCAGGGATGCCGCACCCCCTACCAACGGCCCGCGGCGGGTCGTACGCCAGGTTAGAGCCGAGGAGCGAGACATGGGCATTGGTGGCAGCATCTTCCTGATCGCGCTGGGCGCGATCTTCGCATTCGCCGTGGAGGCCGACCTGGGGTGGCTGAACCTCGCCGTGGTCGGCTGGGTGCTGATGCTCGCCGGCGTCGCCGGCCTGCTGGTCACCCTCTACTTCTGGAACAGCCGCCGTCGTACCGTGGTCGCCGCCCCGGTCCGCGAGGAACCGGTGGTGGTCGACCGGGTGGTGCCGGTCCAGGACGACCAGGTCATGCGGGAGTACCGCGAGGTGCGTCGGCCGGGTCGCCCGGTCTGACCCGCAATCCTGTGAGCCGGGGTCCCGCAGCGTGGCGGGGTCCCGGCTCGCTGCTGTGGATGACGACTCAGGCGAACAGTGCGAAGTAGATCGCGACGTGGTGGCACAGCGCGGCCACCAGCGTGCACGCGTGGAAGAACTCGTGGTGGCCGAAGACCGTCGGCCACGGGTTGGGCCGGCGCAGGGCGTAGAAGACCGCGCCGACGCTGTAGATCGCGCCGCCGACGATCAGCAGCACCAACGCCGTCACGCCGCCGCCGTGCAGGATGTCCGGCAGCATGGCGACCGCGACCCAGCCGAGCGCCAGGTAGAGCGGCGCGGACACCCAGCGCGGCGCGTGCGGCCAGACGAGCTTCAGCGCCACGCCGCCCAGGGCCCCACCCCAGACCAGGGCCAGCATGATGGTGGCCTGCCGGGTCGAGAGCAGCATGGCGCAGAGCGGGGTGTACGTGCCGGCGATGAACACGAAGATCATGCAGTGGTCCAGCCGACGCATCACCTGGTAGCCGCGCTCCGACCACACCCGACGGTGATAGAGGGCGCTGGTGCCGAACAATCCGCAGACCGTCAGGCTGTAGATGGCGCAGCTCACCAGGGGCGTCCAGCCCGGGCGGGAGGCGGCGATCGAGCAGAGCACGATGCCCGCGACCAGGGCGACGAAGAAGGCATACGTGTGCAGCCAGCCGCGCATCCGGGGCTTGCCGATGTCGACCGGCTTCAGGCGAAGCGGGGCGGAGGTGGTCACGTCCTCAGGTTACGGCACCGTAGGTTACTTTCAAGTAGTCCGGCCGGTGACGCGTGGCACGCGCCGATCTTGCAGTTTCGGTGGTGGAGATGAGTGGATGGCTCCATTTGTCGCCACAGAAAGTGCAAGATCGCGAGGGATGGAGGGGGCGTCCGTCGGTGAAGATGGGGCGATGCGGATTCGGCCCGTCGGGGCGCACGCCCTTCTGATCGAGTGCGGTGGCTCCGCCGGCCTGGCCGCGTCCGACCTGGTGGAGGCATGGCGGGCCGAGTTGTGGGAGCGCCGCGAACGCGGAGACCTGACCGCGCTGGAGATCGTCCCAGCGGCCAGCACCGTCCTGCTCGACGGCCTACCGAACCCCGCCGCAACCGCCACCCTGCTGTCCCACTGGACCCCCAAGGTCATCGACGCCGCCCGCACCCCCACCTCCCCCTCCCACCCCGTCGATCTTGCACTTTCTGCGCCGACAGAACGGCTCGATCGGGGCATATCGACGACAGAAAGTGCAAGATCGGCGCGTGGGGTGGGCGCGGAGGTTGTTGTGGAGGTTGTGTTTGACGGGCCGGATCTGTTGGTCGTTGCTGAGCGGTGGAGCTTGGACGTGGCGGGGGTTTTGCGTCGGCTGACCGGCACACCGTTTCGGGTCGCGTTCTGCGGCTTCGCGCCTGGGTTTCCCTACCTGACCGGGCTCCCCGCCGAACTGGCGCTGCCCCGGCTACCCACCCCCCGCCCCCGGGTACCGGCCGGCTCGGTCGCCCTGGCCGGCCCGTACGCCGGGATCTATCCCAGCGCGTCCCCCGGCGGATGGCTGCTGGTCGGCCGGACCGAGCTGCCCCTCTTCGACGTCGACAGCGACCCGCCCGCCCGGCTCAGCCCCGGCACCCGCGTGCGGATGGTGGCGGCGTGACGGGTTCCGCCGAGATCGAGGTGCTGCGCGCCGGGGCGCTCACCACCGTGCAGGACCTCGGCCGGCCCGGCTGGGCGCACCTCGGCGTGCCCCGGTCCGGCGCGCTCGACCCGGCCGCCCTCCGGCTCGCCAACCGGCTGGTCGGCAACCCCGAGCAGGCGGCCGGCCTGGAGATCACCCTGACCGGCTGCGTGCTGCGGCTGACCCGCGCCACCACCGTGGCCATCACCGGCGCCCCGGTGACCGTGCGGGCCGGCGACCGGGCGGGGGACACCGGACGTCCGCTCAGCCTGCCCGCCGGCACGGTGCTGCGCGTCGGTCCGGCCCGGCAGGGCGTACGGAGTTGGCTGGCCGTCGCTGGGGGCATCGACGTGCCGACGGTGCTGGGCAGCCGCGCCACCGACACCCTCGCCGGACTCGGCCCGGCCCCGCTGCGCGACGGTGACCGGCTGCCGCTCGGCGTACCGACCGGCGAACCCGCACCGGTGGACGTGACCGTCGGAGTGACCCCCGCGCCGGAACTGCGCCTGGGCGTCCACCTCGGCCCCCGTGACGACTGGTTCACCCCGACCGCGCTCGACCTGCTGTTCGGCAGCGCGTACACCGTGAGCCCGGTCAGCAACCGGGTCGGCGCGCGGCTCGCCGGCGCGCCGCTGCCCCGCGCGGTGGCCGGCGAACTACCCAGCGAGGGCATCGTGCTCGGCGCGGTGCAGGTGCCGGCGGACGGCCAACCGCTGATCTTCCTCGCCGACCACCCGACCACCGGCGGTTACCCGGTCATCGGGGTGGTCACCGACGTGACCCCGCTCGCGCAGGCCCGACCAGGTACTACCGTCAGGTTTCATGGACCTCAACGCTGATCTGGGCGAAGGATTCGGCATCTGGCGCCTCGGCGACGACGACGCGCTGCTGGCCCTGGTGACCAGCGCCAACGTGGCCTGCGGCTTCCACGGCGGTGACCCGTCCACGATGCGCCGGGTCTGCGAGGGCGCGGTACGGCACGGGGTCGCGGTGGGCGCGCAGGTCGGCTATCGGGACCTGGCCGGCTTCGGCAGGCGGCGGATCGCGTACGACTTCGCCGAGCTGCGCGACGAGATCACCTACCAGTTGGGGGCCCTGGACGCGTTCTGCCGGATCTTCCGTACCCGGGTGCGCTACCTCAAGCCGCACGGCGCGCTGTACCACGCCGCCGCCACCGACGAGTCCCAGGCGGCGGCCGTGGTCGCCGCCGTCAGCGACCACAACCCCGACCTGCCGGTGCTCTGCCTGCCCGGCTCCACGCTCGCCCAGCTCGCCGTCGGCGCGGGCCTCCCGGTGGTCGCCGAGGCCTTCGCCGACCGCGGCTACCTGCCCAACGGGTCGCTGGTGCCGCGCGGTACGCCCGGCGCGTTGATCAGCGACCCGGAGGAGGTGGCCACCCGGGCGGTACGGATGGCCACCGAACGGACCGTCGTGGCGGTGGACGGCACCGTGATCCCCTGTCCGGTCGAGTCGATCTGCGTCCACGGCGACACCCCGGGCGCGGTGTCCGCCGCCGAGCTGGTGCGGGCCAGCCTGATCGACGCCGGCGTCACGGTGGCCCCGTTCGCCTGAGCGCCGGGCGTGCGGGCCACGCTGGCGGTGTGGGCCGTCGTGCAGGGCGTCGAGCCCGCTGCGCTACGCGTCGAGCCCGCGCAGCACCAGGGGGAGCCGGGTCGCGGCGCCGTCGACCACCCGAACCGGTACCCCCCAGTCCTGCCGGGTCAGGTGGCAGGCCGCGTGCTCGACGTCCGCGTCGCAGGTCGCCGCCTGCGCGGTCACCTGGAGCACCCCGGCGGTGATCTCGCCGTTGAGCACCAGTCGGCGGGACAGCTCCGTGCTCGTGCCGCCGCCGTCGAGCAGCAGCTCCGGCGGGGACGCCGAGACGACCAGGCGGGTGGACGGCCCGTACGTCTCGTCCAGCTTCTGACCCGGGGCCGGGGTGAAGACGATGTCCAGGGTGACCTCGCCGGCCGCCACGTCGGTCGGCTTGCGCTCGGTGCGGTGCCGAGGGCCGTCCACCGTGCTCGCGCCCGCCGCCGACAGGGCGCCCGGGGCGAGCCGGGTCAGCCGGTGCGCGGCGGACTCCACCACCAGCACCTCACCGGCCGGGGTGAGTACCAGGTCACTCGGCTCGGCCAGCCCGTCCGCCACGGTGGAGACCTGGTTGCTGTCGGGGTCGAAGCGGCGCACCGCGCCGTTGTACGTGTCCGCGATCAGCACCGAGCCGTCCGGCAGCGCGCACACGCCCAGCGGGTGTTGCAGCAGCGCCGACTCAGCCGGCCCGTCCACGTGCCCGAAGTCGAACAGACCCTGGCCGACGGCGGTGCCCAGCACCCCGTTCTCGACGTACCGGATGGCGCTGGTCTCGCTGTCGGCCACCCAGAGCCGGGTGCCGTCGGCGGAGACGGAGAGCCCGGACGGCTGCGCCATCCACGCCTCGGGCAGCGGGCCGTCCCGCAGCGCCTCGACGGTGGTGCCCGCGTACATGCCGGCGGTCCGCTTGATCGGGTCGAACCACCAGAGCTGGTGGATACCCGCCATCGCGATGATCAGCTTGTCGTCGTACCAGGCCAGGTCCCATGGTGAGGAGAGGTCCACCGAGAGCGCGTCGTGCGCGTGGTCGTCGACCGCGGCACGCCACTGCCGTCCGCTGCCGGCGACGGTGACCACCTCGCCGGATTCCAGCCGTACGCCACGCAGGAGGTGGTTGACCGTGTCGGCGACCACCAGGTCGTAACCGGCCACCTCGGCGACGTGCGTGGGCAGCAGGCACAGGCCCTGCGGCTCGGAGAAGGTCGCCGAGCCGGCCGGCCCGTCCGCCCGACCACGCTCGCCCGAGCCGATCCGCCGCACCACCGTCTCGCCGTCCGGGGCCACCTCGACCAGCGAGTGCCGCGCCGAGTCGGAGACCAGCAGGTTGCCGTCCGGCAGCAGCACCGCCTTGCCCGGGAAGCGCAGCGCCGTCTCCGGTGCCGGCGGCGGGACGTACGGTCCGTCGCCCCGGTGCAGGGTGCCCTTCGCCTCGTGGGTGGCGATCAGCTCGTCGATCAGCCGGGCCAGCCCTTCGGCGTGCCCCTCGCCGGCCATGGTGGCCACCACGTACCCCTCGGGGTCGATCACCGACAGGGTCGGCCAGGCGCGGGCCGCGTACTGCTGCCACATGTCCAGCTCGGGATCGTCGAGTACGGGGTGGTGCACCCCGTACCGCTCGACGGCGGCGGCCAGCGCGTCGGCGTCCTTCTCGTGCTCGAACTTCGGCGAGTGCACGCCGATCACGACGAGCACGTCGCCGTACTTCTCCTCCAGCGGCCGCAGCTCGTCGAGCACGTGGAGGCAGTTGATGCAGCAGAAGGTCCAAAAATCGGCAAGAACGATCTTGCCACGGAGATCCTGGAGGGTCAGGTCCTTGCCGCCGGTGTTGAGCCACTGCCGGCCCCGAAGCTCAGGTGCCCGTACGCGCGCTGTCGTTCCCATGCCTGCCAGCCTGCCACGTCACGCAGCTCCGGCCGCCGTGACCCGGGCGACAGGGTTGATCCACTCCACATCGCCGATGTGGCGGTATCCCGGCTGCGGGACGCCCCCACGTCGCTGAAGTGGGGGTGGATCACGCGCCGGGATGCGAAGCGGCGGGGTCACGGTCGCCCGTGACCCCGCCGTCGTCGGTCCTACTTGGTGGCCGGCTTGAGGCAGAGCACCCGGTTGGTGCCCTCGCCGGGCAGCACGACGTGGGGCTGCGCCGGGTCGGCGCACTTGTCCTTCGCGTCCACCTTGGAGACGATCGTGAACGCCCCCGGCTCGGTGCAGTCCACCGCCGAGGCACCCTGGCCGACCTGCTTGACACAGGTGCCGACCGCCGGGTTGAAGGCCGGTGCGTCGTCCCCGCCACCGAACTTGCCGAGCAGCATCAGCAGACCGAGCGGCACCGCGAGGATGAGCACGGCGGCGATCAGCACCGCGGCCAGGACGCGACCGTTGCGCACCTTCGGCGTGGGCGGCTCCACCTTGGGCTCGTCCGCGTCCGGCTTGAACGCGTCGAACCGGCCCTGGTCCGATTCGCCGGCCTCCTGACCCCAGGAGGGCGTGGGCTGCGGCGGCGGGAAGGCCGGGAACTGCGCCCCCGGCGTCTGCTCGACGCCCGGCCCACCGAAGCCCGGAACGCCGTTCCCGGCGGCCGGCGCACCCGGTCCGAACCGGTCGTCCGGGCGCTCACCGCCGGACTGCGGCCGAACTCCGTTCACCGGCCGGTTGTTGCCGGGCGCGTCGACGAAGGACGGCACACCGGGCGGGAACGCCGGCGGCGCGGCGGCGGCCGCTGCGGGCGGCTCGCCGAAACCGTTCGGCGCGGACGGCGGTTCCTCGCCCCAACCGGGGAAGCCCTGCCGCTCCGGCCCGTTCTGCCAGTCCGGCGGGCTCGGGCGCTCGGGTGCCTGCTGCCAGTCGGGCAGAGCGGGACGCCCGGCGTCCTGCTGCCAGTCCGGGGCGTTGGACCGCCCGGCGTCCTGCTGCCAGTCCGGCGCGCTGGGCCGACCCTCCTGCTGCCAGTCCGGCGCGTTGGGCCGGCCGGCGTCCTGCTGCCAGTCCGGCGCGCCCGGGTGCTCGGGGCTCGGGCTGGCCTGGAACGCCTCCGGACCCGCCTGCTCCGGCTCGTCCTCCTCGGGCCGCGACGGACGGCCGTACACCCGTGGTTGGGGTGCGGCCGTGCTGGCCGGCCGCATCGCCTGGTCGGCCGGGGGCATCACCCGGCTGGCCAGCGGCACCGAGGCGCTCGCCGAGGCACGGGCCCCGCCCGCGGCCGCTTCGGCGTCCGCCGCCGGTACGACCGCGCGGCCGGACCCCGACTCCGGCGAGGTACGCGGAGCGGGCACCACGGCGGCACCCGCGGACGCCTCCTCGCCCCGGGCCCAGCCGGCCGGTTCGGCGTCGTGCTGCACGGCGGCGTCCGGGGTGTCCCGCTCGGGGTACGCCGGCTGCTCCGGGATCGGGGTGAACGGCGTCGAGGGCACGTAGTCGGCCGGCGGGGCGGCGGCGAGGCTGGCACCCGGTACGCGCTGCTCCTGCGGGGGCAGCGGCACGGCGTTGGCGGGTGAGATGCCGGGTGCGGGCGCGGGCTGGTAGACCGGCTGCTCGTCGCCCCGGTCGGCGTCCCAGCCGCCACGAGCCTGTGCGGATGCCTCCGCCTCGGCGCGGCCCCACACCTCGCCCGCTGCCCACGGCTGGACCTCGGCGGCCCCGGCAGCGGCCGGCGCCGGGTTGTCCGGGCCGGCGGCGGCCCAGCCGGGCGTCGCGTCGCTGCCCGGCACGCTCACGCTGGCCCGGGCGGACGCGGGGCCGGCCTGCTCGGCCTGGGGCCACGCGGTCGGTTCCGGACGCTCGACGGGCTGGTCCTGGGCGGGAAGCACCCAGTCCGGCTGCTGCGGACGGGCCTCTGCCCCACCCCAGGCCGCGGGCTGCGGGGCGTCGTCCGGTGCGGGCCAGGTACCGGCCGGCACCTGGGCCGCACCGCGCGCTCCGGCCGATTCGGCGGGTGCCCAACCGGGCGACGCCTGCTCGGTCGGCTGGCCCCAGGTCTGGGGCGCCTGTTCGGCCGGCGTCCACACGGGCTGGTCCTCGCGTGCGGCGGCTGCTCCGACGGGCCAGCCACCGGACCCCGACGAGTCGTCCTGCGGGGCGGGTACGGCGGCGCGGCCGGCGGGCTGCGCCGGCTCGCCGTGCCACTCCGGGGCCGGCGGGCTGACCGGGGCTGCCCCGCCTGCCCATCCGCCCGAGCGGGACGGGTCGTCAGGCGGGCTGACCGGGGCCACCCCGCCTGCCCATCCGCCCGAGCGGGACGGGTCGTCCTGGGCGGGCCAGGCGGCGGTGGCCGGGGGCACCTGGGCGGCACCTCGCGCGGCCGGCTGGGCCTGCGCCCAGTCGGGCTGCTGCTCGGCGGGGGCGGCCGGGGCGGCGGGCCACGCGGGGGCCGGCTGCTCGGGCGGCGTCCAGCCCTGCTGCGGAGGAGTCCACTGGGCGGTGGGGGTCGGCTCCGGAGGGCCACCGGCGGCCCAGGCGGGCTGTGCCGGGTCGCCGGGCTGCGGTGCGGCGGCAGCGCCCCACGCGGGGTTCGGCTGCGGCTCCACCTGGGTCGCCCAGGACGGGTTCGGTCGGGCGGGCGGCGGGGGTGGTGCCCAGCCCAGGTCGGGGCCGGAAGCGTTGCTGCCGTTGTCCGGCTGCGCCGGGCGGTCGCCGTACGGCGCCGGTCCGCCGGCGCCCGGCGACACCTCGTCCGGCTCCTGGCCGGGACGGTGCGGGCCCTCGGACGTCATGGGTGCGCCTCCTCCATCACATGTCGGCCGCCGGTGCCGATCGGTCTTCCTCGGCATGGCTGCCGGCGTCACCGGCGTACCGCCGTGCCGGCTCCACGCACCGTATCCGGTGGCCCCATGGGGCGTCCAAAGGAGCACCGGTCGTCACTGCCCGTCGCCGGGTGGTGTCGAGCAGCTTCTATCGGCTCGGCGTCGGCCGGGCCGGCGGGCGGCGACCGAAGCCCACCGTACCGGGCGTTGCGGCAGGGCGGAATCCCGGTGTCACGTGCGGGCGTCCCGGTGTGACGGGCGGGCGGAACGCCGATGGCCCACCCGGTGAGCCGGGTGGGCCATCGATCTGGAGGAGGTGAGAAATGTCGTGGAGCGTCAGCTCATGTGACGCTGGGCGATGACGAGAAGCTCCTCGCGAACGGCCGGCGAGTTCGCCGAGCGCAGCGCGTGCTCGATGGCACGGGCGCGGCGGTTGGCGTCGCGGTGGTTGCGGATTCGCTCGATCATGCTGCTCATTGCTGGGTCCCCCTGGCTATTCGGTTGTCGGCCCCTGATGTGTCTATTCAACCGCAGAAGGCGGCCAACTTCCATCGATTATTAGGTGAGCTGGGACACCCGCCTAACAATCAAAGGTCAACAGGGCCTGTCGCCGACGGTTCCGTCGCCCAACGGACACGGCCGGTGTGCCGGGCGTTAACCCGTGGCACACCGGCCGTGGCTGGCGTTACGACCCGTCAGGTCCAGGCGAGCAGCGCCGCCTCGGGGTCGGCGAGGAAGTCGCCGATGTCGCGCAGGAACTTCGAGCCCAGCTCACCGTCGATGATCCGGTGATCGAAGCTCAGCCCCAGGGTGGTCACCTGGCGAGCCTTGACCTTGCCCTTGTGCACCCAGGGCATCTCCCGCACCGCGCCGAAGGCGAGGATCGCCGACTCGCCCGGCGGCAGGATCGGCGTCCCGGTGTCCACCCCGAACACCCCGACGTTGGTGATGGTCAGGGTCCCGCCGGACATGTCCGCGGGCGAGGTACGGCCCGACTTCGCCGTCTGCACCAGGTCGTTCAGCGCGTCCGCCAGCTCGCGCAGCGAGAGCAGGCCGGCGTCCTTGACGTTCGGCACGATCAGGCCGCGCTCGGTCGCCGCCGCGATGCCGAGGTTGACGTACTCCTTGACCACGATCTCGTCGCCCGCCCAGGTCGAGTTGACCATGGGGTGACGCTTGACGGCGAGCAGCACGGCCTTCGCCACCAGCAGCAACGGCGAGACCCGTACGTCCCGCCACTCCCGCCGGCTCCGCAGGCGCTCCAACGCCTTCATCGCCCGGGTCACGTCGACGGTCAGGAACTCCGTGACGTGCGGGGCGGTGAACGCCGAGCGGGACATGTTCTCGGCGGTGAGCTTGCGGACCCCCTTGACCGGGATGCGCTGCTCACGGTCCGCGCCGAAGCTCGCGGCGCTCGTCGCGGTCGAGGTCGCCGCGACCGGCTCGGCCACCGCCACGGCCCCGCGAGCCGCCTGCTGTACGTCCTCCCGGGTGATCGAGCCCAGCGGCCCCGACCCGGAAAGCGCCCGCAGGTCAACCCCAAGATCCTTGGCGAGCTTCCGAACCGGCGGCTTCGCCAGAACCACCCCGCCCGCCACCGCCGGGCCGGCCCCGCCACCGTTCGCCCCATCGCGTCGATCATGGACTTGTGGTGCCGGAATCGTCGGGGTAACAGTGGCTTTGTCGCCCACCACAGCTCCATGATCGACCGGCGCGGGGGCCGGCGCGGGGGCGGGGGCGGCGTTCTTGCGGGGGCGGCGCTTTGCGGTGGTCGTGCGGGGGCCGTAGCCGACCAGGACCGCCGTGCGGCCGCCCGGGGCGGGCCCGCCGATCAGGCCGGGCTCGACCATGCCCTCGGCCGGGGCCACCTCCACCGCCGCCAGCGACGCCGCCGACGGGGTGGGCAGGTCACCGCTGGGCGCCGCCGTGGTGGACGGGCCGTCCAGCGGACCGGCGCCCGGGTCGGTGTCGATCGCGATGATCGGCGTACCGACCTCGACCGTGGTGCCCTCCGGGTGGAAGATCGCCCGTACCTGCCCGGCCCACTTCGCCGGGATCTCCACCGCCGCCTTGGCCGTCTCGACCTCGACGATCGGCTGGTTCAGCTCGATGGTGTCGCCCACCTTGACCAGCCAGGCCAGGATCTCGCCCTCGGTCAGCCCCTCGCCCAGGTCGGGCAGGTTGAACTCCTTGATCCGGGACATCCCGCTCACCAGCCGAAGGTGCGGTCGACGGCGTCGAGCACCCGGTCGAGGTCGGGCAGGTACTCCTCCTCCACCCGGGCCGCCGGGTAGGGAGTGTCGAAGCCGGTCACCCGCAGCACGGGCGACTCCAGGGAGTAGAAGCACTCCTCGGTGATCCGGGCGGCCAGCTCGGCGCCCAGGCCGATGTTGGACGGCGCCTCGTGCACCACGACGGCGCGACCGGTGCGCTTCACCGACTCGTAGACCGCGCCCAGGTCCAGCGGGGAGAGGGTGCGCAGGTCGATGACCTCCAGCTCCCGGCCGTCCTCGGCGGCGGCCGTCGCGGCCTCCAGGCAGGTGCGCACCATCGGGCCGTACGCCAGCACGGTCACGTCCGTGCCGGGCCGCACCACGCGGGCCGAGTGCAGGGGGTACGCGTCGGACAGCGGCGCGTCCAGGTCGACCTGGCCCTTCTCCCAGTAGCGCCGCTTGGGCTCCAGGAAGACGATCGGGTCGTCCGAGGCGATGGCCTGCTGGATCATCACGTACGCGTCCTGCGGGTTGGCACAGGTCACCACCTTCAGGCCGGCGGTGTGCGCGAAGTACGCCTCCGGCGACTCGGAGTGGTGCTCGACTGCGCCGATGCCGCCGCCGAACGGAATCCGGATCACCATCGGGATGCTGAGCTTGCCGCCCGAGCGGTAGTGCATCTTCGCGACCTGCGACACGATCTGGTCGTACGCGGGGTAGACGAAGCCGTCGAACTGGATCTCGCAGACCGGCCGGTAGCCCCGGATGGCCAGGCCGACGGCGGTGCCGATGATGCCGGACTCGGCGAGCGGGGTGTCGATGACCCGCTGGTCACCGAAGTCCTTCTGCAGCCCGTCGGTGATCCGGAAGACACCGCCGAGCTTGCCGACGTCCTCGCCCATGATGACGACCTTGGGGTCGTTCTCCAGGGCGCGGCGCAGGCCGGTGTTGAGGGCCTTGCCGAGGGTGAGCGTCTCCGTGGCCATCAGTGGGCGCTCCCCTCGAACGACTCCAGGTAGCGGTTGAACTGCGCACGCTGCTCGTCGAGCAGCGGGGAACCGTTGGGGTAGACGTGGTCGAACATCGTCACCGGCTCGGGGTTGGGCATGGTGAGTACGCGCTCGCGCAGGTGCACCGCCTCGCGGCGGGCCTGCTCGTCGACCTCGGCGAAGAAGGCCGCGTCGGCGATCTGCTGCTTCTCCAGGAAGGTCTTGACCCGCAGGATCGGGTCCTTCGCCTGCCACGACTCCACCTCGCTGGCGATCCGGTAGCGGGTCGGATCGTCGGAGGTGGTGTGCGCGCCCATCCGGTAGGTGTACGCCTCGATGAGGCTCGGCCCCTGCCCGTGCCGGGCGTTGTCCAGCGCGGTGCGGGTGACCGCGTACGACGCCAGCACGTCGTTGCCGTCCACCCGTACACCGGGGAAGCCGAAGCCGGCGGCCCGCTGGTAGAGCGGCACGCGGGTCTGCCGCTCCAGCGGCTCGGAGATCGCGTACTGGTTGTTCTGGCAGAAGAAGACCAGCGGCGCGTTGAACACGCTGGCCCAGACGAATGCCTCGTTGACGTCGCCCTGGCTGGTGGCCCCGTCGCCGAAGTAGGCGATCGCGGCCTCGCCGTCGTCGGTGCCGACCTTGCCGTCCATGGTGATGCCCATGGCGTATCCGGTCGCGTGCAGGGTCTGCGCCCCGATGACGATCGTGTACATGTTGAACTTGAACTCGTTCGGGTCCCAGCCGCCCTGGTCGACGCCGCGGAACAGGCCGAGCGGCATGATCGGGTCGATGCCCCGGCAGTAGAGGACGCCGTGCTCCCGGTACGTCGGGAAGGCCATGTCCTGCGGACGCAGCGCCCGCCCGGAGCCGACCTGCGCGGCCTCCTGGCCGAGCAGGCTGGCCCAGAGGCCCAGCTCGCCCTGCCGCTGCAACGCGGTCGCCTCGGCGTCGAGCTTGCGTACCAGCACCAGGTCGCGGTACAGCCCGCGGTACTCCTCGTCGGAGAAGTCGACGCGGTACTCGGTGCCGTCCGGTCCGGTGGCGCTGTCGATCCGCTCGCCTTCGGGGGTGAGCAGCTGCACCAGCTCGGGGTTGCCGGCCGCGCCCTTTCTGGAGCGGGGAGCTGCCCGCCTGCTGCGGGTGGTGCCCCCGGGGTCGCCCTTTGCCATCGGTCTCTCCCTGTCGTGTCTGCGTCGGCACCGGGGGGTCACCCGGCCACGCAACTCGTGCGCCTGCCCGGCTGCTGCCGGACCGGTTCCTGGCGGCCGCGCCTAGCCCGGGTGGGGGTTGCCGCGCGGCGTGAGCCGGGTTCTGGCCGAACCCGGATCGGGAGCGCCGGCGCCGGGCCGCGTCTGCCGCGGGGGTGCGCGGAGGTCGCGGCTGCGTTGCCGTCGTGCTCCATATTCGCAGAGCAGGTGAGCGTGCCCACAGTACGCCCGGCCCGCATTCCGACCGCCTATGGTTTGTCGTTCTTTGTCGTCATCATGCCGCTGCGCGTCCACCGGGCGATCCGGTGCTGATTCGTCACCGTTCGGCCAGTGCCGCGTGTCGACACGCGGTGGGTGTTGGCTGACGGACCGTAACTGGGCGAGGCTGATTCCCGCAGGATCGCGCCGATCGGGTGATTAGCCGGATTCCACCCCGCGCGGTCCCCGCGCTGACCGCAGGGGCGACGACAAGGGGTGTGTGGTGGACGAGTCAGGCGACGGGCCCGGCACACCCGCACTGGGCCGCCACCGTTCGCCGGGCGGCTACCGCCGGGTGATCGGAGCGCACCGGGCACCCGGTGTGGGTGGCCCCTCCCGGGGATACCTGCTCACCGTCGCGCTGTTGGCCGGCACCGCGTCGATGCCCGTGCTCGCGGCGATCAGCGCGGGCTCGGCCACCCCGGGCACCTCCGCGTTGCCCGACTCGAGCACCCCGTTCATCCCGACCCCTTCGGTCGGGCCGGTGGTCATCCCGATGCCGGTGACCACGCAGCCGCCGCCGCCCCCGCTTCCGTTCCCCGACCCGCCCAGCGCCGGCCCGACCGCGACCGCCGACTGGCTGCCGGGTGCGCCCCGGCGCGTCCCGGACGACTCGTGGTACGGCCCGAACGTCGACGACCGGTTGCCCACGCGCCGGGTGGTGTCCGCGCCGCCACCGGCGCCCCGACCCACCCGCACCGCACCGCCGGCCGGACCACCGCCCAGCTCGCCGCCGGTGCCGTCGCCGACCGCGCCACCCGACCCGGACCCGACCGAGACGTCCGACCCGACCCCGTCGCCGACCGACCCGACGACCCCCACCGCCACCGACCCGGGAACCCCCACCGCCACCAACCCGGCCACGCCCACCGCAACCGACCCGGCCACGCCCGCCACGCCCGACCCGGCCACGCCCACCGCAACGGCCGCCCCCACCAGCACCCGCTCCGCCCCGGCCAGCACACCCCCACCGTCGCCCACCCCCCGCCCGTCCGCCACCCCCCGCCCATCCGCCACCGCACCCGAGCCCACCACCGCGCCGTCACCCACGCTCGCCCCCAGTCCCGCCGCGCCAAGAACCGCCACCGCACCTGGGATCGCCGCCGCACCTGGGACCGCCGCCGCACCTGGGACCGCCACCGCACCTGGGACCGCCGCCGCGCCGAAAACCGTCGCACTCGGGACCGCCGCCGCGTCAAGAACCGCCGCGACACCCGGGACCCCCGCCGCACCCCGAACCGCCGCGATCTTGCACTTTCTGTCGGTGCATAAGGCGTAATACGCGCACAACGACAACAGAAACCGCAAGATCGGCGCGATCGTGGAGGCCCCCGCGCGGAACGACGACGTGAAGGGCTTCCCCTGGGCAGGGACGACCCCGGGCGGGCCGTCGCCTACGGGAAGTCGGTGATCAAGAGGTTTGCGTCAAGAATCGCGGTCGCGGTGACGCAAACTTCTTGATCACCGGGAGTGGCCGCGGGGGTGGGGGCGGTTGGGGTGGAGGTCGTCGGCGGCTGGACCCGTGCATTCGAGGGCCTTCCCGGCGGTACGGTGACGGGCAGGTGTCGCCGAGACGGCGCTGGTCAGCGGTAGCGCACAGCGGGGGGGTGGCGTGGGCGGCGGTGCGGAACCCCGCCCGGTCGCCGTCCGACCCGGTCCGGGGCTGCGGGTCGCCCGACTCGTCACCGAGCTGACCGCCCCAGCCGTGCTGGTCTCGCTGCTGATCGTCACGGTGAGCTGGCACAGCAGCCGGGGCAGTGTCCGGGGCTTGGTGTGGGGCCTGCTCGCGACGGTCTTCGTCACCGGCATTCCCTTCGCCTACATCGTCGGCGGCGTCCGCCGGGGGCGGCTCACCGACCACCACATCGGCCGCCGGGAGCAGCGGCGGGTGCCCCTGCTGGTCGGTCTCGGCTCGGTCACCGCCGGGCTCGCCCTGCTCCTCGTCCTCGGCGCACCGCGTGCCCTGCTGGCGCTGGCGGCGGCGGGGCTGGTCGGACTGGTGGTCGCCGTGTCGGTGAGCCACTGGTGGAAGATGTCGATCCACTCGGCGGTCTCCGCCGGCACCCTGGTCATCCTGGCGCTGACCTTCGGGCGCGGGTTCCTGGTCGCCGTGCCCCTGCTGGGCGTGGTCGGCTGGTCCCGGGTACGGCTGCGGGATCACACCGTCGCGCAGGTGCTCGCCGGCGCAGCGCTCGGCGCGCTGATCGCCGCGGTCGTCTTCGGCACCCTGCGCTGACCGCACCCACCAGGCGCCGCACCGACTCGGGGCCCCACCGACTCGGGGCCCCACCGACTCTGGGCCGCACCGACCGGGCCCACCGACCGGGGCCGCGCCGACCGGGGCCCCACCAGACGTGCCGCACACCAACCAAGGCCGCACACCAACCAAGGCCGCACACCAACCAAGGCCGCACACCAACCAAGGCCGCGCCGACCGAGCGAAACCGACCGGGCCGGGTCGGGACCCATCGGGCGGGCGGCACCGAGCCGCCCGCCCGGAGGTCGTCAGGCGCCGTCGTCGGCGAGTCGGTGCCGGTTCGCCTCGATCCAGGCGTCCAGCGCGGCCGGGTCGTCCGGGTCCACGCCGTCGGCCATGAGCTGCGCGACGGCTGCGGTGGCCGGGCTACGCCGCTCGCCGGTCGAGTAGAGCCGGGCGAACTCCGGCACCATCTCCTCGATCGCCTCGTCGGTCCGCTCGGCGGCGGCCTCGGGCAGCCCGCGCTGCTGTGACGCGTACCGGGCCCAGGCGCGTAGCACCCGGGGCAGCATCGCCGCGTCGTCCATGTCCAGCACGGCCCGGCGGTGCACCCAGTCGAGCAGGAAAAGACCGGACACCGCCGGGCTCCACCGCATCGGGTCGGCGTCGGGGAAGGACGCCGAGTGGTCCAGTAGCAGGCTCAGGCAGAAGTGCAGTGACGCCAGCCCGGGACCGTCGACGGTGTCGAGTTCGAACCGGGCGGCCTCCGGCGACGCCAGGAACCGCCGCACCAGGTCGGTGCGTTCGGCGGCCGACAACGGCTCGACCTCGGCCGGACCGGTCGGCGCGGCGGCCACCGGCAGCATCGCGAGCCGGACGCCGACCAGCGCACGGTCGGTGGCGAGCGAGCCCTCGCCGGGCAGTTCGCTCAGGTCGTCGGTGACCGCGAGGTGGCGGGTCACCTCGCCGCGCAGCCGGGCCGGGTCCTCGGTACGGAACCAGGTCAGCTCGTCGTCCGCGCACATCTGCCGGACCTGGTCCAGGATCCGCTCGGCGGGCCCGCCCACGAAGATGTCCTTGGCGATCCCGATGTTGTGGTCGACCAGGGCCACCAGCGCGTGCTCCGGGCCGCCGGCCTCGTCGTCGTACGCGAAGGTGGCGAGGTAGGAGGTCTGGTCGCCGTACACGTCGCCGTACGCCCAACTGCCGGTGAGGTGCACCCGGCCGAGCTGGCCGGTCCAGGCGGGCGCCTGGCTGCCGGGGCGTACCCGCTCGACGCCCTCGGCGCTCGGTACGAGCGCGGCGAAGACCTGGCGGATGGTGGTGGCCGCCGCGATCCGGCGGCGGGCGGTGGCGGCGAGGAACCCGGTGACGAATTCCCGCACGGCGGTGTCGCGGTCGGTCTCCGCGATGGCGTAGACACTGCCCAGCAGCGCGCTGCCGAGCATCTCGGCGTCGAGGGCGGACTCCAGCTTGGTCACGTCGCGTGCGGCGTGCAGCACCGCGTCGTAGGGGGTCTGAGGCGTGGCCATGCTTCGACCCTACGCCGCTCCGGGCGTACCCAGAGGCTTCAGCGGCGGGCAGCCTCGCGGAGCGCGTCGCGCGCCTGCGCGTACGAGGTGAGGACGGTCCGTACCGGGGCGAGGACGTACTCCTGGCCGACCTCGGCGACGCGGACCGTCAACCGCTGCCGGGCGCGGGCCCGCGCCCGTTGGGCGGCCCAGCGCACGACCGGTCGGGTCAGCGCCGCCACCAGCAGCCCGGCCAGCAGTCCGCCGAGCAGCAGCACGGTCGGCATCGGTACCTGCCCGACCATGGGGTTGTCCAGCGCGGGCAGGCCCAGCGCCCGCAGCGCGTAGCCGAGCGCCAGCCAGCCCAGACCGACCACGGCGGCCAGGGTGACCAGCCACTGCACGCCACCGACGACCCGCCACCACACCGGCTGATGGTCCAGGCCGAGGTCCGTGCCGGCGATCGCCCGGTCCAGCGCGTCCGGCAGGTCGTCGAGGCGGGACCGGGCCGCGGTGGTCACCGCCGTCGGCCAGGCGGCGGGCAGGTCGCCGCCGGTGCGGTCGGCCACCGCCCGGATCGCCAGACCGAGCGCCGACCGCTGGGCCGCCGTCGGATCGGGCACCGAGGTCGCCGCCACCAGGCTCTCCGCCGGGTCGGCGTCGGCGCCGGTCGGCCCGGGCAGGTGCAACCGGCGTAGCGGATCGGGCCGCAACCGTCGCCAGCCCCGGACCACCGGCCAGCCGGTGGCCGCGCCGGCCCGATGCCGGTACGCCCGCTCCACCGCCTCGCTCACCGCCGGCACTCCGGCGGCGCCGGCCAGCGCCCGGTTCAGCCCGGCGACGGTCGCGTCGTCCGGACCGCCGACCGGTCGGGCCGAGCCGATCATTTCGTCCAGTCCGGCGACCACCGTGTCGACGTCGCCGGCCAGTCGACGCAGGGCGGCCTGCCGCTCGGCGACGGTACGCTCCAGCGCGGTGCGCAACCCGACCATCCCGGCCGGGTCGATAGCGGTGGTGGCGAGCAGGGGCACGCCGGTCAGCCCGTCGGAGTCGAGCAGTCGGCGCAGGTCGTCCAGGACGCGGGGCAGCTCGGCGGCCGGCAGCCGGTCGGCCTGGTTGAGGACGACCAGGGTGACGTCCCGGTGCCGGTGGAACTCGCGCAGGTAGCTGTCGTGGATGACCCGGTCGGCGTACTTCTGCGGGTCGACCACCCAGACCACCTGGTCGACCAGGCCGAGCAGCCGGTCCACCTCGAGGCGGTGGGACCGCTGTACCGAGTCGAAGTCGGGCAGGTCGAGCAGGATCAGTCCGTGCAGGGGGGTCTCGTCGTCCCCGTCGAGCGCGCTCTCCCGGACGAAGCGGTGCCGGGGCAGCACTCCGATCCAGTCGAGCAGCCGGTTGGCGTCCTCCAACGGGCCCCACACGCAGGCGTGCGTCACGCCGGTGGTGGGTCGGCGGACACCGACCGGTGAGAGTTCCAGCTGGGCCAGCGCGTTGAACAGGCTGGACTTGCCGCTTCCGGTCGCGCCGGCGAGGGCGACGACGGTGTGGTCCCGGGACAGCGCGAGCCGGGTGCCGGCCCGTTCGACCAGGGTGTGCGCGGGCACCAGTTCGGCGTCGGGCAGCAGGCCGTCGACGGCGGTCAGCAGCCGGCGTACCGCGTCCAGGCGGGCGATCAACCCGTCCGGGTCGATCCGCTGGTCGCCGCGGAAGGCCTCGCGTACCCGGCCGGCGATGTTGTTCATCGCGAACCCTCCTCGTCACCGGCCGGCAGGGTGCCGCCGTCGGTGGCCAGGCCGCTGCGGTGCCGGGCCAGCTCGACCCGCCCGGCCGCCTCGCGCAGCGCCGCGCCTGCCGCCTCGGCGGGCCGGGCGTCGGCGGTGCGGGTCAGGAAGCGGTCGGCCTCCGCGTCCAGCAGCGTTCGTACCCGCGCCAGGAGGTCGACCCGGGCCTTGGCGGCGAGGGTACGCACCGCCTGGTCGCCGAAGATCGCCTGGAGTACGGCTTGCGCGGCGACCGTCGTGCCGGCCCCGGTCGCGACCTCCAGACCGGTGGGGATGAACGCGGTCGAGGCGAACACGGCGATCATCACGGCCAGCCCGGTGGCGTTCACCGCGTACGCGGCGGTGCGGGCCACGAACCGCTTGTCGCCGCCCTCGACCCGGACCAGCTCGAGCACGCCGCGTTGCCAGTCCCGAACCATCCGTTCGGCGCGTTCGGGCAGGTCGTCGCTCGGGTGGGCGAGCCCCGGATCAAGCAGCTCCGCGCCGGCCGGGTGCGCCTTCCACCCGGTGTACGCGGATTCGGCGGCCTCTGACGCCACCCCGCGCAGCAGGGTGACGAGTTGCGACTCGATCGCGTCGCGCAGTCCGGCGGCGGGCGCGGGTCGGCCGGTGACGGCGGCCACCACCCGGTCCCGGAGCCGCCCGATGCGGGCCTCCAGGGTGCGGAAGAACTCGCCGGTGCCGACGAACTCCTGCCAGCGGGCCAGCACCTCGCCGCGGAGCAGCCGACCGTCGCGCAGACCCTGCTCGACGGTCCGCTCGGCCGCGCGGTACGCCGCCCGTACCCGCTCGTCCAGCGCGTCGGCGGCGGTGACCTGCTCGTCGGCGGCGTCGGCCAGCTCCTCGACGGCGGGGTGCAGGGCGGCCAGCGCGCCGTCCAGCGTCTGCCGGACCACCGCGGCGCGGGCGTCGGCGTCGGCGGCCAGTCGGGCGAACCACTCGGCCAGCGGCGCGGTGACCCCCTCGGGCAGCAGCCCCTGACCGTCGACCCAGGTCTCCGGCAGGACGAACAGCGGTGCCCGGTCCAGGTCCTGGGCGGCGAGCATCTCGGTCAGGTGCGCGGCGATCTCGTCGCTGGCCTCGGCCGGCACCCGGTCGAGCACCATGGCGATCACGGCTCCCCGGCCCCGCGCGCTGCGCAGCAGTTCCCACGGCACCGCGTCGGCGTACCGGGCGGCGGTGGTGACGAAGAGCCAGAGGTCGGCGGCGGCGAGCAGTTGGCTCGCGAGCGCGCGATTGGCGTCGACCACCGAGTCGATGTCCGGAGCATCGAGGAACGCGAGGCCCGGGGGGAGGGCCGGCGCGGTCACCAGGTGCAGCGAGCGTGGGTCGTCACTCGGCTCGGTGGTACGCGTCAACCCGGGCAGCAGGTCGCCCTGCCGGAACCAGGTGGCGTCGGCCGGATTGCACACCAGCACCGGGGAGCGGGTGGTGGGCCGCAACACCCCGGCGGCGCTGACCCGGGCCTTGACCAGGCTGTTGACCAGGGTCGACTTGCCCGCGCCGGTGGAACCGCCGACCACCACGAGCAGCGGGGCGTCCAGCCGGGCCAGCCGGGGCAGCAGGTAGTCGTCGAGCTGGTCGGTGAGGGCGCCGGCGGCCTGCCGGGCCGGGTTGGCGGAGGGCAGCGCGAGCGGATAGCGGGTCGCGCCGATCGCGGCCCTCAGGCCCGCCAGCGCGCCGGGGAGGCTGTCGTCCCCGGTGGTGACGGACGGCTCCTGGGCAGCGTCCGGCGGGACGGTGCGGGCGGCGACGGCGGGCGCGCCGGAACGGGTGGCGGAATCGCCGTGCGTCGTCACCGCTAAAGCGTGCCCGACCGATGCAAGGGAAGACAACCGGACGGTAATAACGGCTGGGTTGCGTCGGGTCGGCTCAACTCGACTTGACGATTCGCCGACGCGTGGCACTATTGAGTCAAGTTCACTCAACTTGTGGTGGGGACCGCTGCGGGCGGGCCCGCCGAGCAGTCGCGGGCGGTGCCCGTCACCTGCACAACCTTACGAAGCGAGGAAGCGAAGATGGCACGTGCGGTCGGTATCGACCTCGGCACGACGAACTCCTGCGTCAGCGTTCTCGAGGGCGGTGAGCCCACCGTCATCGCCAACGCTGAGGGCTCGCGGACGACCCCGTCGATCGTCGCGTTCGCCCGCAACGGCGAGGTGCTCGTCGGTGAGGTCGCGAAGCGCCAGGCGGTGACCAACCCGGACCGGACGATCCGTTCGGTCAAGCGTGAGGTCGGCACGAACTGGTCCGTCGACATCGACGGCAAGAAGTACACCCCGCAGGAGATCTCGGCCCGGACCCTGATGAAGCTCAAGCGGGACGCCGAGGCGTACCTGGGTGAGCAGATCACCGACGCGGTGATCACCGTCCCGGCCTACTTCAACGACAGCCAGCGCCAGGCCACCAAGGAGGCCGGTGAGATCGCCGGCTTCAACGTGCTGCGGATCGTCAACGAGCCGACCGCGGCCGCCCTGGCGTACGGGCTGGACAAGGGCTCCAAGGAGCAGACCGTCCTGGTCTTCGACCTCGGTGGCGGCACCTTCGACGTGTCGCTGCTGGAGCTGGCCGAGGGCGTCATCGAGGTCAAGTCGACAAGCGGTGACAACCACCTCGGTGGCGACGACTGGGACCAGCGCATCATCGACCACCTGGTCAAGACGTTCCGCGGTGAGCACGGCATCGACCTCGGCCAGGACAAGATGGCCCTCCAGCGCCTCCGTGAGGCCGCGGAGAAGGCCAAGATCGAGCTGTCCGCCGCCACCACCACCAACATCAACCTGCCGTACATCACCGCCGGCTCCGCCGGCCCGCTGCACCTCGACGTGACGCTCAGCCGCGCCGAGTTCCAGCGGATGACGCAGGACCTGCTGGACCGTTGCAAGGGCCCGTTCGAGCAGGCCGTGAAGGACGCCGGGATCAAGATCTCCGACGTCGAGCACGTCATCCTGGTCGGTGGTTCGACCCGGATGCCGGCCGTGACCGACCTGGTCAAGCAGCTCACCGGTCGCGACCCCAACAAGGGCGTCAACCCGGACGAGGTCGTCGCCGTCGGCGCCGCCCTGCAGGCCGGTGTGCTCAAGGGTGAGGTCAAGGACGTCCTGCTGCTCGACGTGACCCCGCTGAGCCTGGGCATCGAGACCAAGGGCGGCATCTTCACCAAGCTCATCGAGCGCAACACCACCATTCCGACCAAGCGCTCCGAGGTGTTCACCACCGCCGACGACAACCAGCCGTCGGTGCTGATCCAGGTGTTCCAGGGCGAGCGGGAGATCGCGGCCTACAACAAGAAGCTCGGCACCTTCGAGCTGACCGGCCTCCCGCCGGCGCCGCGTGGCGTGCCGCAGATCGAGGTCGCCTTCGACATCGACGCCAACGGCATCGTCAACGTGCACGCCAAGGACCTGGGCACCGGCAAGGAACAGAAGATGACGATCACCGGCGGCTCCTCGCTGCCGAAGGACGACATCGAGCGCATGCGCCGGGACGCCGAGGAGCACGCGGAGGAGGACAAGCGTCGCCGCGACGACGCCGAGACCCGCAACGTGGCCGAGGCGCTGCAGTGGCAGACCGAGAAGTTCCTCGCCGAGAGCGGCGACAAGCTGCCCAGCGAGAACCGCGAGCAGCTCAACGAGGCGCTCGGCGAGCTGCGGGGTGCCCTGGGTGGCCAGGACATCGAGAAGATCAAGTCGGCGCACGAGAAGCTGGCGCAGGTCTCCCAGCAGGCTGGTTCGCTGCTCTACGCCCAGCAGGCCGAGCAGGGTCAGCCCGGCGGCGAGGCCGGCCCGGGTGCGACCGGCGCGACCGGTGCCACGGGTGCCCAGACCGGCGGGGCCGACGACGTGGTCGACGCGGAGATCGTGGACGAGGACGGCAAGAAGTGATTGCCCACCTCCGACACGTATCCACGGCGAAGGGATGAGGTAGCCGCATGACGCAGAAGCCACGAGCCGCCGACTCGGACGACACCGGGTCGACGCCGGGTGGCTCCGCGCCCACGGAGTCGAGCAGCGACACCGAGGAGCGGGTCGTCATCCGCAACAACCGCAAGCTCAGTGACGCGACGGAGCCGGAAGGCACCGCCGCCGACGCGGAGACCGGCGCACCGGCCGAGGGTCTGGTCGAGGACGCCGAGGTCGTGGTCGACGAGATCGAGGCCGAGGTCAACGCCACCGACGGGCCGGAACCCTCCGGTCCGCCGGTGGTGGACGCCCCGGCGCAGCCGGTGGACGGCGGCGGCACGGGCACCTCGCTCGGCGCCGAGCTGACGGCTCTGAGGTCCGAGCTGGACGAGCGGACCAGGGATCTGCAGCGGGTGTCGGCGGAGTACGCCAACTACCGCAAGCGGGTCGACCGCGACCGCGCCCTGGTGCAGGAGCAGGCGACCGGCTCGGTGCTGGCCGCGTTGCTGCCGATCCTCGACGACCTGGACCGGGCACGGGAACACGGCGACCTGGTCGGACCGTTCGGAACGGTGGCGGACCAGCTCACCGGCGCGCTGGGCAAGTTCGGCCTGACCGCCTTCGGCGAGCAGGGCGACCCGTTCGACCCGACCCGGCACGAGGCCGTCGCGCACCAGACCTCGGCCGAGGTCAGCGAGCCGACCTGCGTGCAGGTCATGCGGCGCGGCTACCAGCTCGGTGAGCGGCTGCTGCGCCCCGCGCTGGTCGCGGTCGCGGATCCGGAATAGTGCGAGACGGTGACCGGGCCGTCCCGTCCCCCGCACGGCGGTGGGCGGGACGGCCGGGCCACGACGGTCGGAAGGGGGTGGACCGGTGAGTTCGAAGGACTGGCTCGAGAAGGACTTCTACGCCGTGCTCGGCGTGGACAAGGCCGCCTCCGCCGATGACATCAAGAAGGCGTACCGCAAGTTGGCCCGGGAATCGCACCCGGATCACAATCCGGGCGACCCGAAGGCCGAGGAGCGGTTCAAGGCCGTGTCCGAGGCGTACAACGTGCTGTCGGACACCGGCCGACGCCGGGAGTACGACGAGATGCGCTCGCTGTTCGGCTCGGGCGCGTTCCGGCGCAACGCCCGGGCCGGTGGCCAGCCGGGCGGGATGCCCTTCGACGTCTCCGACCTGTTCGGCGGTGGCGCGGGTGGTGGCGAACGTCGCTTCGGCGGTGGGGCCGGCTTCCAGGACCTGTTCAGCTCGATCTTCTCGGGCGGGCAGGCCGGTGGGCAGGCCGCGGCGCGGGGTCCGGCCCGGGGGCGGGACGTCGAGACCGAGGTGGCGCTCGACTTCGGCGACGCGGTGCGCGGGGTGACCCTGCCGCTGACGTTGCGCGCCCCCGGTGTCTGCGACACCTGTCACGGCAACGGCGCCAAGCCCGGCACCCAGCCGCGTACCTGCCCGGTCTGCCACGGGGCCGGGGTGACGACCCGCAACCAGGGGTCGTTCAGCTTCTCCGAGCCGTGCGGCAACTGCCAGGGCGTCGGGACCGTGGTGGAGGAGAAGTGCCCGGAGTGCCACGGCAGCGGCGGGGTCACCAAGACCCGCACGATGAACGTGCGCTTTCCGGCCGGGGTGGCCGACGGCCAGCGCATCCGGCTGGCCGGGCGCGGCGAGCCGGGTGAGCGCGGCGGCCCGGCCGGTGACCTGTTCGTGCACGTCAAGGTCCGACCGGACGAGTTGTTCGGGCGTACCGGAGACGACCTGACGTTGACCGTGCCGGTGACCTTCCCGGAGGCCGTGCTCGGCACGGACCTGCGGGTGCCCACGCTCGACGGCGCGGTCACATTGCGGGTGCCGCCGGGCACGCCCAGCGGTCGGGTGCTGCGGGCCCGGGGCAAGGGCGTGGTCCGCCGCGACGGGCAGGCCGGCGATCTGCTGGTCACCCTGGACGTGGTGGTGCCCGCCCGGCTGACGGACGAGGCGCGGGCCGCGCTGGAGGCGTTCGCCGAGCAGAGTCCGCCGGCGGCGCGGGAACATCTCGACGCACGCGTGCGTCGGGTCGGATAGTCCGGTGGGATGGACGCGGAGGTGAGCGGGATGTCGGGCGAGTTCCTCGGTTCGGGTGACCCTGCCTACGAGGCCAAGGTGCTCATGATCTCGGTGGCGGCGCGGATGGCGGGGATGCACCCGCAGACCCTGCGCCAGTACGACCGGCTGGGGCTGGTGCAGCCCGGCCGGGCGGCCGGCGGTGGTCGTCGCTACAGCGTCCGGGACGTGGTGCTGCTGCGCGAGGTGCAGCGGCTCAGTCAGGACGACGGGATCAACCTCGCCGGCGTCAAGCGGATCATCGGGTTGGAACGGCTGCTGGAGCAGGCGCAGCAGCGGGTCGCCCGGTTGGAGGCGGAGTTGGACGCCGCGTACCGCCGGGTGGCCGAGCTGGAGTCGCTGGCCCGTTTCCCGGGTCGTGATCTGGTGCCGACCAACCGCACGTCCACCGCGTTGGTGGTCTGGCGTCCGCGCCGCAACACCGACCGCTGACCCACCTACCGCTGACCCACCCACCGCTTTCTCGGCCCGGCCCGCGCTCCGATTTTCCGGCGCGGACCGGGCCGCTTCCGTTAACCTGTCGATACGGGGTCCAAACGGCTTAATTCGGGCCTCCCGGCATGGCGAGGGGGAGCGATGGCGGAGCCGGCGAAGAAGGTCGCTCAGCAGACGGAGGAGCGGTTGGAAGGCTTGGCGGACACCGTCCGCGAGAAGTTCGACAAGGTCACCGAGGGAACGTTCCGCGACCGGATCAAGGAGGGCCGCTTCGCCGAGCAGGGCGAGCCAACCCGACCAGACTCGGACCGCAAGCGCAACTGAAGCCGGTGACCGACGTGCGGGCCGGGACCCACGGGGGGTCCCGGCCCGTTCGCCGTGTTGTGCGGCCCGCGCCACGCGCCGATATCCGCGCCGATCTTGCACTTTCGGTTGACGATATGTCCCCATACACGCCTCTTGTCACCACAGAAAGTGCAAGATCGGCGGCGCAACGGGCCGGGACGGGGCTTTCAGCCGAGGCGGCGGTTCTCGCGGACCAGGCCGCCCTCGCACCAGTCCCGGTAGACGAAGAGATCCGGCCGGGCCAGCAGTACGCGGCCGTTGTGCGCCCAGACCTTCATCAGCTCGTCGCCGTCGCGCTCGGCCTGCTCAACGAGCTTGCGGAAGCGGCGCTTGGGGTGGGCCCGGAAGTTCGTCCGGATGCCGTCGGCGGCGTAGATGTAGAGGCAGTGCAGCGCGAAGCGCCGGGCCGGGCACGTCGGGTCCATGGCCAGCTCGAAGAGCGTCAACACCAGCCGGTCACCGGAGACCAGCAGGTCCCAGTCGGGTGGCATGGATGACAACGGCACTGAATCCGGCTGGTACGCCCAAGCTCGCAACTCCGCCGGGCTCGGATCGACGGGGTTCGCGAAGCCGTGGAACGTCGACTCCTGCACGCTCACCGGCCAACCTTCCGCTCTCGCCCGCGGGTGGCAACGCTGCCTGCGGACGCTGGCTGCTGGGGCGAAACGGTAACCCGCCGCCGGTTACTGCGGTAGTACCCGCAAGGCGCAATTCGGCATCCGTCGGCCGGCCCGGCCCGAACGGCCGTTCGGCTGCCCTGGCCAGCGCCGCTGTCCCGCCCCAGCGGGCAGGACAGCGGCGGTGAACATCAGTCGTGGACGGGAACCGGCTCGCGCCGCTGGGCCAGGGCGCGGTTGCGCAACCACCGCTTGAACCACGGGGAGTCGGGCAGCCGGGCCAGGATCGGTCCGGTCACCACGGTGATGAGGACGTACGTCGCGGCGAGCGCGGCCAACCGTGGCTCGACGCTGCCGGCCGCGACCGCCAGTCCGGCGATGACGATGGAGAACTCGCCTCGGGGTACGAGCGCCAGACCGGCCCGCCACCGACCGGGTTCGGCGATGCCGACCCGGCGGGCCGCCAGGTAGCCGGTGAGCGTCTTCGTGCCCATGGTGACCACGGCAAGCGCGAGCGCCGGCAGCAACACCGGTGGGATGTCCTGCGGGCTGGTGGTCAGGCCGAAGAACACGAAGAACACGGCCGCGAACAGGTCCCGTAGTGGCGAGAGCAGCTCGGTGGCGTGGTGGGCCACCGGGCCGGAGAGGGCGATGCCGACCAGGAACGCGCCGACCGCCGCCGACACCTGGAGCGACGCCGCGATGCCCGCGACCAGCAGGGTCAGACCGAGTACGCCGAGCAGCAGCGCCTCCGGATCCTTCGCCGAGAGCGCGGACGAGATCAGGTGGCCGTACCGGATGGCGACCACCAGCACGATCAGCACCGTGCCCACCGCGACGGTGAGCGCGATGCCGCCGCCGAGCAGGCCCGTGCCGGCCAGTACGGCGGTGACCAGCGGCAGGTAGAGCGCCATCGCCAGGTCCTCGATGACGAGCACCGAGAGGATCACGGGCGTCTCGCGGTTACCGAGCCGGCCCAGGTCGGCGAGGACCTTGGCGATCACGCCGGACGAGGAGACCCAGGTGATGCCGCCGAGTACGAGGGCGGCCACCCAGTCCCAGCCGAGCAGCAGGGCGAACCCCGCGCCGGGCAACGCGTTGAGCACCCCGTCGATCAGTCCGGCGGGCGCTGCCGAGCGCAGGTTGCCGACGAGCTCGTTGGCCGAGTACTCCAGGCCGAGCATCACCAGCAGGAGGATCACGCCGATCTCGGCGCCGACCGCGAAGAACTCCTCGCTGGCGTCCAGCGGCAACAGCCCGCCGTGCCCGAATGCGAGCCCGGCGAGCAGGTAGAGGGGGATGGGCGAGAGGCCGAAGCGGCGACTGAGCCGGCTCAGCAGGCCGAGCAGCAGCAGGAGCGCACCGACTTCGATGAGCAGCGTGGTGAAATCGTGCATCCGCCTCAGCCGTCCGGGTCACTGTCGGCGAGGATGGCGGACACACCGTCGAGACCTCTGCGGGTCCCGACGACGACCACCACGTCACCGGCGGCGAAGCGGAACGAGGGGAGCGGCGAGACGATGACCTCGCCGTCACGCAGCACCGCCACGATGGAGGCGCTGGTGCGGGTACGCGCCTTGGTGTCCGCGAGCGGACGGTTGACGTACCGCGACCCGGCCGGGATGGCGATCTGCTCGGTGAGCAGCCCAGCGGCCTGCTCGCGCAGCCCGGAGAGCTGACCGAGCATCAGCGACGCGCCGAGGATGTCGGCCAGCGCCTCCGCCTCGTCGTCCGTCAGCGGGATGTCCGCCTGGCAGGCGTCGGGATCGTCTGGGTCGTAGAGGACAAGATCACGGCGGCCGTTGCGGTGGGAGACGACGCCCAGGCGGCGTCCGGACTCCGTCACCAGATCGTGGCGTACCCCGATCCCGGGTAAGGCGGTCTGCTCGACACGTACTCGCACCCGCCAAGGCTACCGCCACGTTAACGAAACGCAGATCTTGGACGCTGACCGGCAGCGCGGCCTTGATCGACTCGACATCGCCGATGTGGGGGTATCCCGGCCGCTGGATGCCCCGACATCGGTGATCTCGAGTCGATCTACTTCGGGTCGGTGACGTAGGTGCCCTTGCCCTGGTGTCCCTCGATCAAGCCCTCAGCCTGCAAGATCAGCAGGGCCGAACGGACCGGCTCGGCGGACACGCCGTAGTGCGCGGTCATCTCGCGCAACGACGGCAGCTTGTCGCCGGGCGCGTATTCACCTGAGCCGATCTTGTCGCGGATGTCCTGCGCGATGCGTTGGCGGTCCGAAACTCGGGGCATGGGGCAACTCCTGGTAGGCCCCAAGATCCTCCCATGCTGCCGGCTGCTGGGCCAACACTTCGCGTGCTAAGCATGCGTAGTGATTGCCTTGCAATGCTTAGCATTGTAAGTTGTCGGGGCGGGCAGCTCGGAGCGGAAAGCCTGGTAGGCAACCGGCCTCCTCGGTCGGGTCGTCCGCGCTGTTGCTGGCACGGTCGCGCGCTCCCCCTCGGGCGAACGGCCGTGCCAGCGATCCACGGCGAGAGAGGACCGTCAGCCATGCCCTACCGATTGCCGCGGCGATGAGCGGGCGCTTTGTGATCCATCTGCCGGTCTCGGCGCCCGATCTGGCTCGCGCCAAGATGCTGGGCCGGACCGCCGGTCGGTCGTTGGCGTTCCTGGCCCGGATCGACCTCGGCGGGATCACCGTCTCGACGGAGGACGACCAGGGCGTACGGCACTGGGTCTTCTGTGACCGGCGGTTGGACGGTGGCCGGCGCTGCGTGCTCCGCGCCGACCACGAGACGCCCTGCACCGCCCGCCTGCCCCGCCGAACCTGATCCACTCGACATCACGGAAGTCGGGGTGTCCGGACGCCCAGGACACCCCGACTTCCGGGAACACGAGTCGATCAAAGAGTCGCGAAGAATTCGCGGATGTCGTCGACCAGGACGTCGGTCGCCTGGTGGGCGGCGTAGTGGCCGCCGACGTCGCCGCGCCCCTCGACGTCCGTGCCGTACGCCGTCCAGCGGACGATGTTCGCGTGGTCCCGCTCGGCGAAGCGGCGGATGGACTGGAAGTCGCCGGGGAACATGGCCACCGCGGTGGGCGCCGTGGTCGGCTCGGCCGGCTGCTCCTCGGCGTGCGCGTCCTCCCAGTAGAAGCGGATCGCCGAGGCGGCGGTGCCGGTGAACCAGTAGAGGGCCACGTTCGCCAGGATGAACTCGGCGTCCAGGCTCTCGTCGAAGAGTTGCGCGTTCCAGGCGAGCAGCCCGACGGGCGAGTCGGCCAGCGCGTACGCGAGGGTCTGCGGCTGCTGACTGTGCACCTGGTTGAAGGAGAACTTGTTCTCGTAGAACCACTGGAGGTGCGCCAGCGCCGCCTGGTCCGCCTCGGACAGGTCGGCGAACTCGGCCGGGTCGCCGGACGGGAACGAGAAGATCTGGGTGACGTGCACGCCGAGCACGTGCTTGCGGTCGATCCGGCCCAGCTCCGGCGAGATCAACGAGCCGCCGTCGTTGCCGACCGCGCCGTAGCTGTCGTACCCCAGGCGGTTCATCAGCTCGGCCCAGGCGCGGGCCGTGCGGTGCCGGTTCCAGCCGGCGCTGCGGGTGGGGCCGGAGAACCCGAAGCCCGGCAGCGACGGGATGACCACGTGGAAGGCCGGCGCGGCCGGGTCGTTCGGCTCGGTGAGCGGGCCGATGACGTCCAGGTATTCGAGCACCGAGCCCGGCCAGCCGTGGGTGAGCACCAGGGCGGTGGCGTCCGGTCGGGACGACCTGACGTGCAGGAAGTGGATCTGCTCGCCGTCGATCTCGGTGACGAACTGCGGGTGGGCGTTGAGCCGGGCCTCGACGGCTCGCCAGTCGAACCCGTCGCGCCAGCGGTCGGCGAGCGCGCGGACCCGGTCGCCGCTCATCCCGTACGTGTCGCCGACGCCGGGCAGCTCGGCGGGCCAGATCGTGCGGCCCAGGCGGGCGGCCAGATCGTCGAGGGCGGTCTGCGGGATCTCGACGCGGAACGGACGGATCGCGGTGCCGGTCATCTCGGTACTCCTTTGGAACGGAATGTTTCGTTCTGTAACCACGGTAGCAGACCGGAACGATCCGTTCCAGTGCTAGGCTCAGGTCATGTCGACGAGACCTCTGGCCGGCCGCCGCGCCCAGGCCGCCCGTAACGACGAGGTGATCCTCGAAGCCGCCCGCGCCGTCTTCCTGGACGACCCGAAGGCGCCGATCGCCGCCGTCGCGGACCGGGCCGGCGTGGGGATCAGCGCGCTCTACCGGCGGTACGCGGGCAAGGAGGCGCTGCTGCGTCAGCTCTGCCACGACGGGCTGCGCCGCTACATCGCCGTTGCCGAGGAGGCGCTCGCCGAGCCGGACGACTGGGCCGCCTTCGCCGGGTTCCTGGCCCGGGTGGTCGACGCCGACGTGCACTCGCTCACCGTCCACCTGGCCGGCACATTCACCCCGACCGAGGAGATGGGCCGGGACGCGGTACGCGCCGGCGAACTGGCCTCGGACCTCGTCGGGCGGGCGCACGCCAGTGGGCGGCTGCGGCCCGACGTGGTCGTGCAGGACCTGGGGCTGGTGTTGGAGGCGTGCGCGGCCGTGCGCGTACCCGACGCGGAGCGCACCCGTGAGCTGCGCCGCCGGCAGCTCGCGGTGCTGCTGGGCGGCCTGTCGACGGCACCGGACCCCGGCGCGCTGCCCGGCCCGGCGCCGGCGGCCGGAGAGTTCGACTGGCGGTGGCGACGCCGGGAGTGACGGGCGTCACACGGTAAGGTTGAGTGGAATACGCTCAACTCTGGTTGCGTCCAAGACAGTGGACAACGCCGATCCGGGGGAGCCCATGAACACCGAGAAACTCACCACCAAGAGCCGCGAGACCATCACCGGTGCCGTGTCGCTGGCCAACCAGCGTGGCCACGCGACCGTGGAGCCCTGGCACCTGCTGCTGTCCCTGCTCGACACCGAAGGCTCGACCGCCGCCGGTCTGCTGCGCGCCGTCGGGGCCGACCCCGCCGAGCTGCGCCGGGCCGCCGAGCGGGCGGTCGACGCCCTGCCGGCCGCGCGGGGCTCCAGCATCGCCGAGCCCACGCTCGCCCGCGAGTTCGTCAACGCCATTGGCGCCGCCGAGCAGATCGCCCGGCCGCTGGGTGACGAGTACACCTCCACCGAGCACCTGCTCGCCGGCCTGGCGCGGGTGGGCGGCGCGGTGTCGGCGGCCCTCAAGTCGGCCGGCGCCACCGAGGAGGCCCTGATCGCGGCCTTCCCGACCGTCCGGGGCGGAGACCGGCGGGTCACCACCGCCGACCCGGAGCAGACCTACCAGGCGCTCAGCAAGTACGGCGTCGACCTCACCGCGAGCGCCCGCGACGGCAAGATCGACCCGGTCATCGGCCGGGACTCGGAGATCCGCCGGGTCATCCAGGTGCTCTCCCGGCGTACGAAGAACAACCCCGTGCTGATCGGTGAGCCCGGCGTCGGCAAGACGGCCATCGTCGAAGGGCTCGCCCAGCGGATCGTGGCCGGTGACGTGCCCGAGTCGCTGCGCGACAAGAAGCTGGTCTCGCTGGACCTCGGCGCGATGGTCGCCGGTGCCCAGTACCGGGGCCAGTTCGAGGAGCGGCTGAAGTCCGTCCTGGAGGAGATCAAGAACTCCAACGGGCAGGTCATCACCTTCCTCGACGAGCTGCACACCGTCGTCGGCGCGGGCAAGGGCGAGGGCTCGATGGACGCCGGCAACATGCTCAAGCCGATGCTGGCCCGTGGTGAGCTGCGGATGGTGGGTGCCACCACGCTTGACGAGTACCGCGAGCACATCGAGAAGGACCCGGCGTTGGAGCGCCGCTTCCAGCCGGTGCTGGTCGGCGAGCCGACGATCGAGGACACGATCGGCATCCTGCGCGGGCTCAAGGAGCGCTACGAGGTGCACCACGGCGTACGGATCACCGACGCCGCGCTGGTCGCCGCCGCCACGCTCTCCGACCGGTACATCACCGACCGGTTCCTGCCGGACAAGGCGATCGACCTGGTCGACGAGTCCGCATCCCGGCTCCGGATGGAGATCGACTCCCGGCCGGTCGAGGTGGACGAGATCGAGCGGGCCGTGCGCCGGTTGGAGATCGAGGAGATGGCGCTGGCCAAGGAGCCCGACGCCGCCTCCGCCGAGCGGTTGGAGCGGCTGCGCCAGGAGCTGGCCGACAAGCGCGAGCAGCTCACCGTGCTCTCCGAGCGCTGGCAGACCGAGAAGAGCCACATCACCAAGCTCTCCACCGCCAAGGAGGAGTTGGAGCGCCTCGGCGGCGAGGCCGAGCGGGCCGAGCGCGACGGCGAGCTGGAACGCGCCGCCGAGCTGCGGTACGGCCGAATCCCGGCGCTCAAGGTCGAGCTGACGCAGGCCGAGGAGGAGCTGGCCCGACTCCAGGCAGACGGCGCGATGCTCAAGGAGGAGGTCGGCTCGGACGACATCGCCGCGGTCGTCGCCTCCTGGACGGGCATCCCGGCGGGCCGGCTGCTCGAGGGCGAGACGGCCAAGCTGCTGCGGATGGAGGAGTCGCTCGGCGACCGGGTGGTCGGCCAGACCGAGGCCGTCGGGGCGGTCTCCGACGCCGTACGGCGGGCCCGGGCGGGTGTCGCCGACCCGGACCGCCCGACCGGCAGCTTCCTCTTCCTCGGCCCGACCGGTGTGGGTAAGACCGAGCTGGCCAAGGCGCTCGCCGAGTTCCTCTTCGACGACGAGCGGGCGATGGTCCGCATCGACATGAGCGAGTACGGCGAGAAGCACTCCGTCGCCCGCCTGGTCGGTGCCCCGCCCGGCTACGTCGGCTACGAGGAGGGCGGCCAGCTCACCGAGGCCGTCCGTCGCCGGCCGTACTCGGTGATCCTGCTGGACGAGGTGGAGAAGGCGCACCCGGACGTCTTCGACGTGCTGCTCCAGGTGCTGGACGACGGTCGGCTCACCGACGGCCAGGGCCGGACGGTGGACTTCCGCAACGCCATCCTGATCCTCACCTCCAACCTCGGGTCGTCGGTGATCGGTGACCTGACGCTCGCCGAGGAGCAGCGCCGCGAGGGCGTCCTCGCCGTCGTCCGGTCGCACTTCAAGCCCGAGTTCCTCAACCGGCTCGACGACATCGTGGTGTTCGCGGCGCTGCGCGGGGACGATCTGCGCGCCATCGTGGACATCCAGCTCGACCGGATGCGACGCCGTCTGGCGGACCGCCGGCTCGGCCTGGAGATCACCGAGGCCGCCCGTGGGTGGCTGGCCGAGCACGGCTACGACCCGATCTACGGTGCCCGCCCGCTGCGCCGACTGGTCCAGACCGCCATCGGCGACCAGCTGGCCAAGGCTCTGCTCTCGGGCACCATCCGGGACGGCAACACCGTCAAGGTCGACCTGAACCCCGACACCACCCCCACCGCCCTGACGGTCACCGCCGCCTGAGCCCCGCGATCAAGAGGTTTGCGTCATCGGGACGTCTTCCCATGACGCAAACCTCTTGATCAACAGGGTGAGCGGCGGGCCGGCGGGGAAAGGATGAGGGCATGTTCGGGATGAGTGGGTGGGAACGCGAGCTTCGTGCCGCGACGGACGAGCTGATGACCGCCGACACGTTGGCCTTCGGCGGGGTCGGGTTCGCCGGTGAGGTGCTGCCGGTGACCGAGGCGTACCACCGCGTCGAGGCCGCGGTCGACAAGCACCCCGAAGAGGTACGCCGCCAACTCGACCGGCTGCTGGCCGAGGGCTCGCCCGCCGGCCGGGCGTACGCGGCGACGCTGCTGGAACGACTCGACCCGGCGGCCGCCCAGACGGCCTGGACGTCGCTGCGCGACGACTCCACCGAGTTCACCACCTTCGTCGGCTGCGTCATGGGCCGCTCCACCCTCGGCGACTACGCCACCCAGCGCCTCGCCGCGGCCTGACGATCGCCCGCCACTCCACCGTGGCCGCCATCGACGGCCACCCCGGCGGTCCGCCGTCGGTAGCTGAGCTTTCGGTCACGACGCGACTCGTTCCGGTGCGCCAGGTTGTTACCGTCTGCGCCGACGTACCTGGGGAGGTGGTCGGGTGGACGGGTTGCTGGCGTCCCTGGTGGGGGCCGTCGTCGTACTCATGACGGTCGTGCTCGTGGTCGTCGCACGCGCCCGGCGGCGGGTCGCCGCCCGGGCCACCGTCCGCCCGCCGACCCGTCGCCTGGCGCCGGGTGATCGCGTGCGGATCCGCCAGACGGAGTACGTCGTGAGCGGCACCATCCGCCTGGTCGAGGGGGGCTGGACCTGGGTGCAGCACCTCCTCGACGACGCCTCCGGCACGCCGCACCGGCTCTCCGTCGAAGGTGACGGTGGTCCCGAACTGGAGTTGGTGCTCTGGACCGCCGAGCCGGGCGCGACCGTCACCCCCGGCGCCCCGGAGATCGACCTCGGCGGGCAGCGGTACACCTGGGCCGAGACCGGGCAGGCGCGCTACACGGCCACCGGAGAGACCGGACTGCCCGCGGCGGGGACGATGCGGTACCACGACTACGAGTCGGGCGGGCGGGCCCGACTCTCCTTCGAGGCGTACGGCGAAGAGGGCTGGCGGGTCGCGCGCGGCGACCTGCTCGACCCGGCCGACCTGGCGATCCGACCCGCCGCCGACGCGGGCTGAACGACCTCGCCGGGCGTGCCGCTTTCGTCACGGCATGCCGGAGTGGCCGGTTGCCGATACGGTGTGGGCCCGATCTAGGAAAGGAGAACCGTGGTCGACTCCCCGAGCACGCCGGCCCGTCAACGGCCCTCCACCGTGACGATTTCCAGCTATCTGCTCTACCTCTTCCTGGCGTGCCAGGTGATCAGTCTCATCATCACCCTCTCCACCATCGGCAAGACCCGGGACGTGCTCCGCGACGCGTACGCGGGCAGCAGCGCCGACGGTGCCGATCAGGTGGCGAACTTCTTCTACGCCTTCGGCCTCGGCAGCGCCATCCTCGTACTCCTGCTGGCGGTCGTGCTGGGCGTGCTGGCCATGTTCAACAACCAGGGCAAGAACGGTGCCCGGATCACCACCTGGATCGTCGGCGGCATCATGGTCTGCTGCACGGGTGGCAGCCTGCTCAGCGGTGCGGCCGGCGGCTTCAACACCGGTGGGAACACCGGCGACGGCATGCCGAGCGCCGAGGAGATCCGGCGTCGCCTCGACGAGGCGCTGCCTGGCTGGGTCACCCCGGTCAGCCTCCTGCTCGGCGTGATCAGCCTGCTCGCGCTGCTGGCGGCCCTGGTCCTGCTGGCCCTGCCGAAGTCCAACGAGTTCTTCCGCAAGCCGGCCGCCGGGTGGGAGCCGCCGACCCCGGGCGCCAGCTACCCGGCCTACCCGCAGGCGTCCGGCCAGCCCGGGTACCCGCAGGTTCCCGGCCAGCCCGGTTACCCGTCGACCCCCGGTCAGCCGTCGAGCGGAGAGCCGGCCTACCCGTCGACTCCCGGCCCGGCGTCCGAGCCGGAGCAGCCGACCACCCCGCCGGCGAACCCGTCCAGCCCGGACCGTCCGGACGACACGCCGCCGACGGACCGCCCCGGCACCACCGGACCGTCGACGAGTTGACCCACGGATAAGCACGACGCCGACGATCCCTCCGAGTAGGTTGCAACCCGACGCCTACCGGAGGGATCCGTCGTGTCGTACCCCGAACCGGCACCGCCCCGCCGGCCCGCCGTGGTCCCGTTGGCCACGGCCGTGCTGCTGCTGATGGCGGTCGGCGCGCTCGCGTACACCGTCGTTGACCTGGCGGTGCTGGGCCGGACGGTGGACGCGTTCCGCGCCGATGCCCGGGACACCTCGGCCAGCCCACAGCAGATCGACGACGTGGTGACCCTGCTGCGCGCGTCGGCGGCGCTGACCGCTGTGGTGGCCGCGCTGTCCGCACTCCTGCTCGCCGGCCTGGCCCTCGGCCTGTTGACGGGCCGGCGCGGCGTACGTGTGGCCACCTGGGTGGTCTGCGGGCTCGGACTGCTCGCCGGCTGTTGCAGCGTGGCGGTACTCGTCGGTGAACGCGCCGCACCGCTGCGGCTGGGGGCGGACGAGCGGACCACCGCCGAGCTGCTGGGTCTCATCTCGGACGCGTACCCGTCCTGGTGGATCCCGCTCAATGCCGGGCTTTCCGTCGGGCAGGCCCTCGGTTACCTTGTGGTAGCCGCGCTGCTGGCCCTGCCGGCGGCGAACGCCTGGTTCGGTCGGTACCGCCGGACCGCACCGACCGCGCCGCCCGCGTTTGCGCCCGCGTCGTACCAGCCCCCGCAGGCGCCGGCCACGCCCCCGTACCCGCCCAGGTGAGGAACCGCCCGTGACGCTCGAATCCCCGACCGCCGAGCGACGGGCCCTGATCACCGGTGCCACCGCCGGCATCGGCGCGGCGTTCGCCCGTCGCCTGGCGGCCGACGGCTGGCACCTGGTGCTGGTCGCCCGGGACGCGGACCGACTGGCCGCGATGGCCGCCGAGTTGGGCGCCCGACACGGTCACGACGTCCAGACGCTCCCGGCGGACCTGTCCACCGATGACGGCTGCGCCGCCGTCGAACAGCGGCTGACGTCCGACAGTCCCGTTCATCTGCTGGTCAACAATGCCGGCATCAGCCTGAACAAGCCGTTCCTGCGCTCCACAGCGGAGGACGAGGCGCGGCTGCTCCGCCTCAACGTGCACGCCGTCATGCGATTGACCCTGGCGGCGCTACGCCCGATGACCGAACGGCGCGACGGGGCAGTGATAAATGTCTCTTCGGTTGCTGGTTTTGGCGCGGTGATGCCGGGATCGACCTACTCGGCCAGCAAGGCGTGGGTCACCAATTTCAGCGAGTCCGTGGGCCAGTCGGCACGCCCTTTCGGGGTCCGGGTGATGGCTCTGTGCCCCGGCTACACCCGTACCGAATTCCACCAGCGGGCCGGCATCAACATGTCCAAGACGCCGGAGTGGATGTGGCTGCGAGCCGAGGACGTCGTCGACGAGGCACTGCGTGACCTGCGTAAAGGCAAGTTGGTGAGCATCCCGGCGTGGAAGTACAAGGTGGCCGTCGCCGGTCTGCGACACGCGCCGCGCCGGCTGCTCGAAGTGGTCTCCCGCGACACCCGCGGTCGGATCGGTCGCGACGAGCGTTGAGCCACCGGCGCGTCGTCGCGCCGGAACCGCCGCCGACGGTCGTTGGCGCACCGCGATCACGCCGGTCGCAGAGCGTAGTCGAACATAGCCAGTCATCGGTGTCTCACCGCTCCGATTCAGCCGGCCCGTCCACACGGCGTTCAGAGTTGCGCAGTAACCTCTATCGCCATGGGGGACCACGACGACCTGCGCAAATTCATTACCGACCTGGCCGTGGTCCACGGACGGGTCACGTTGTCATCGGGGCGCGAGGCAGACTGGTACGTCGATCTGCGACGTGTCACGCTCCATCACCAGGCCGCTCCGTTGATCGGTCGGGAGCTGCTCGACCTCACCGCCGATTGGGAGTACGACGCGGTCGGTGGCCTCACCCTGGGCGCGGACCCTGTCGCGCTCTCGATGCTGCACGCCGCCGCTGGAACCGGCCGCGCCTTGGACGCCTTCGTGGTGCGCAAGGCGGGCAAGGCACACGGTCTACAGCGACGGATCGAGGGACCGGAGGTGGCCGGCCGCCGCGTGTTGGCGGTGGAGGACACGTCCACAACGGGCGGAAGTGTGTTGACCGCCGTCGAGGCTCTCCGCGAGGCCGGAGCCGAAGTCGTGGGCGTGGCGGTTATTGTTGATCGAGGCGCCGGCGACGCGGTGCGAGCCGCCGGATTGCCGTACCGGGCGGCCTATACGTTGGCTGACCTCGGCCTTGTGGCGTAAAAGTCTGCCGATTCGTATCTGCTGATATGCAGGCGGATCGATGCTGCTGGTGGAAGGATGGAATACGTGGGAACTGCGTTGGCCGAAATGACTATGCCTCAGATCTCGCCGCTTGCCGGTGAGCCGATCGAACGTGCCGATGCCGAGCGTCTCGCGGGGGTCCTCAAGGCCCTTGCGGATCCCGCCCGGCTGCGGCTGCTCAGCCTGATCCAGTCGGCCCCCGAGGGCGAGGCGTGCGTCTGTGACCTGACCGCGCCGCTCGGCCTCTCCCAGCCGACGGTCAGTCACCACCTGCGTATCCTCACCGAGGCCGGCTTGCTGGAGCGGGAGAAGCGCGGTGTATGGGCGTACTACCGGCTGGTCCCGAGCGCGATCGCGACGATCGCCGACCTGCTGACCCCGCCGCGTAAGCGGGCCACCAAGAAGGCTCGCTGACGTAAGGCGCTGCGCACCGTCTCGTACCCGGGGCGGTGTCCGGTGGCGAACCAGGGGTGGCGCCACCGGTAGCTGACACCTGCTCGTCCCCGGCCGCACCGCCGGTGGCCGGGTCCGACATGCCGACGGCCGACCCCCGCACCAGGGGGCCGGCCGTCGTCGTACCTGGGATCAGCGCTGCTGGCCGTACCCGTGCCCGTCCCCCGGACGGTCGTGCGGGTGCTCCTCGTGGTCGAACTTCTCGCGTACCGCGTCGACCGCGCCCGCGGCGCTGGCCGCCGCGACCACCGCGACCGCCTCGCCACGCTTGCGCGCCCGCCGGTCACGAAGGAACTCGAAGAAGATCGGCAGCACCGAGATCAGGATGATCAGCGCGACCACCGGCAGGATGTAGTGGTCGATCTTGTCGCCGATCGCCTTGTAGATCCGGTCAGCCAGCAGGTAGCCGATCAGCAGGATGCCGTCCACCCAGAGCACCCCGCCGACGATGTTCCACAGCAGGAACTGCCGAGCCGGCATGCCCAGCGCCCCGGCGACCGGGTTCAGGAACGTCCGCACGATCGGGATGAACCGCGCCAGCACCACGGCCTTGGCCGGGCCGAACTTCTGGAAGTAGTACTCGGCCTTCTCCACGTACTCCTTCTTGAAGAGCCGCGAGTTGGGCCGCTCGAACATCCGGCGGCCGTACCGCGCGCCGAGCCAGTGCCCCAACTGCGCGCCGACGATCGCGCAGATCGGCCCCCCGATCAGCAGACCAGCCAGCGAGAGCCGGGTGCCGTCGCCGAAGATGGCGTCCGCCACCGGCGAGGCGGCCACGCCGGCGAGGAACAGCAGCGAGTCACCGGGGAAGAAGAAGCCCACCAGCAGGCCGGTCTCGGCGAACAGGATCACCCAGACGCCGACCAGCCCGAAGGTCTGCAACAGTTCCTTGGGATCGAGCGGGTTCAGGGCGACGCTCTCCGTGAGAGCGCGGGTCTTCTCAGCTGTGTCCACGGCCACAAAGGGTACCGAAGCCCGGTGTCCGGGCCGCGCCGGACCAGCCCGCACCACCCGGTGGCCGGATATGACGGTGCCCCGCCGACCAGCCTGGTCGACGGGGCACCGGTACTGCTGGGATGGATCAGGTTGCGCGGAACGGGTCAGGCGACGAAGCGGGTCCGGCGGCGCTTCGCCACCAGGTAGCCGCCGACGCCCGCGGCGAGCAGCAGCGCGCCGAGGCCGGCGAGCAGGCCGGTCGACTGACCGGTGATCGGCAGGGTGCCACCGTCACCGCCACCCTGGCCGCCGGCGTTGCCACCGCCGGCCGAGGCTGGGTTGATCACGATCGTCGCGGTGTTGTTGCCCTTGTTCGGGTCACCGGCGAGCACGGTGGTGATGGCACCCGAAGCGTTCGCGGTGACCTTGTCGATCCGAAGTCGGAACTCGTACGTGGTCACGTCGTCCGGCCAGGTCTCGAGGCTCAGGCACGCGTACTCCTTCGCGCCCGGCTCACCCCAGGCCGCGTCCCACGGGTCCCACGCGGTGCCCGGCTTGAACGGCACGCAGTCGAGGGGTGCCTCGGTCGCCGTGGTGCCGGCCGGGATGGTCACGCGAACCGGCAGGTCCTCCATCCCGAGGTCCGGCGTGCCCTGGCCGATGTACTCCAGCACCGCCGGCCCCAGGTTGGTGAAGCTGGGCGTGACGGTGACCACGTCGCCCTTCTTGCCACTCGCGGTCGCGCCCTTGGCCGCGAGGTCAGCCGAAGTGTTGCCGGTTACCCGAACGCTCCCGATGGTGACGTCGTTCGACACGTCGACGTCGGTCTGCGGCACCCGTGCGGCCTGCATCGACTGCTCGACCAGGCGGAGCTTGTCGCCCTTGCCGGGCTTGAAGTCCTCCATCGGCGAGTCCTTGGACGCCAGGTCCCAGTCATCAGTGGTCCACCAGGACAGCGCCACTGAGAAGATCGCACGGGTGCGTGCCTTCGCGCTCACCTTGATCGGCATGCCGTTCGAGAGCTTGTAAGACTTGCCCGGCTCGATCTTCGTGTCGAACGTGCAGAAGGCGACCATGCCCCACTCGTCCGAACTGCAGTTCGAGTGGTCGCCACCGTAGGCGGCGAGCGCCTGGGCCTGCAACACGAGAACGGCACCGTCGATGGCGGTCTCGCCGATGTTACGAACGACACCCGGCAATTCCGCAGTCGTGCCCGGGGCGCCGCTGGCCTCGACGGTCAGATCGCCCGCCAGGTCGACGCCCTCGGCGATGGTGACGCCCGCCGTCGCCTTGGCGGTCTTGCCGCCGGAGGTGATGCTGACGGCCAGGGAGCCCTGCTGCCCCGGCTTCGCGTCTTCCTTAGCCGTGACCATGTAGTCGAACCATGGCGGCAGGCCGTCCTCGGTTTCGCTCTCGCAGTGCAGCTTCGTCGGCGAGACGTCGCAGGTCCAGCCCCACATCGGCTCCACGATGGCGAAGTCCGCGACTGCGGAGAGGTCGACGTCCACCGAGGTCTGCCCAAACTTCAGCTCGGACTCGTCATCGGTCGGCCGGGCGTAGAGGTAGCCGGACGTGGAATGACCCGGTGCGACGAGCACGTCGTGCGTGGCGATATCGAAACGGGCCTCGTCGGCGAGGGCCGGGCTGGCGGAGGCGGCGACGAACGCGCCTGCGACGCCCAGTCCGGCGAGCCAACGCCGGGTGGAGTGGGTGAGCATGAGGGGGATTCCTCCAGTAGGGGGATTCAGGTGCAGCCCGTGGATCTTAAGGAACCGCTAAGGTTCGGCGTCGTCCCTGATCACCGCCTGGTGACCAGGACGAGCCGAAAGGTTGATCGCCGCCACCGCAACGTTCAGCGCGTCCGCTCCCGTCAACTGAGGCAGGAACCCGGGAGGTGCAGTGACGTACGAGGAGTTCGCGGACACGCGGCTTGCCCCGCTGCTGCGGTACGCGGTGATGCTCACCGGTGATCCGCACCAGGCGCAGGATCTGGTGCAGGAGACGATGGTCCGGGTCCAACTGAACTGGCGGCGGGTCGCCCGCGCGGACTCGCCCGAGCGTTACGTACGCCGGATGCTCACCAACCAGTACGTCGACTGGAAGCGCGGCTCGTGGATGCGGCGGGTGCTGCTGCGCGGGGAACCCGACGAGTCCCTGCCGGCATCCGCCGACCACGCCCAGTCTGCCGTGGACCGGGACCAGATCTGGACCTGGCTCTCCCGGCTGCCGCGCCGGCAGCGCGCCACCCTGGTACTGCGCTACTACGAGGATCTGCCCGACGCCGAGATCGCCGACATCCTCGGCTGTGCCGTCGGGACCGTCCGTTCGTCCATCTCCCGGGCCCTGGCCACGCTCCGGGCCGAGTACGTGGAGGTTCCCTCATGATCGAGGATGACCTGCGTGCCGCCTTCGCCCGGCACGAGCCGCTCACCCCGCCGACCGGTCCGCTGCGCGCCGCGATCGACCGGCTGACCATCCGCCGTCGCCGTCGGCGTCGCCGCTGGCAGGCCGGGGGCATGGCGTTGGCCCTGCTCGGTGTGCTGGGGATCGGCGTGCCGCTGCTGACGCCGGAACGCGGGGGTTCGCCGCCGGCCACCGAACTGCTGGGCGAGTCCGCCCGGCCGGTGCCGTCCGGTCCACTGAACATCCTGCTGCTCGGCCTCGACGGCGAAGGGCCGGCGGCGACGCGGGCCGACGCCGTGCTGCTGGTGCACATCCCGGCCGACCGCAGTCGTCCCTACCTGGTGTCGCTGCCCCGCGGCCTGGCGGTGTCGATCCCGGGCCACGGCACCGACAAACTGAACTCCGCGTTCCCGGCCGGCGTCGGGTCGGTCCGGCCGGACATAACCAAGGGGTACGAGTTGACCCGGCGCACGGTGGTCGAGTTGACCGGAGTCCGGATGGACGCCGGCCTGGTGCTCACGTACCGCGCCGTGCGGACGCTGACCGACGCCGTGGGCGGTGTGCCGGTCTGCCTGAGTGACCAGGTGCGGTCCGTGCACACCCGGCGGGTCTTCCCGGCGGGCTGCCAACGTCTCGACGGCGCCGCGTCGGTCGACCTGCTCCGGCAGCGCTACGGGTTGCCCGAAGGTAGCCAGGACCGGGACCACAACGCTCGGCTCTTCGCGGCCGGTCTCGTCCGCCAGGTCGTCGACCAGGGCGTACTGACCGATCCGGTACGCCTCGCCAAACTGCTGGCCGCCGTCGGCCCGGACCTCGTGGCGTCACCCGACCGGGCGGCCGTCCTGGACCTGCTGCGGATCGCTCCCACGCTGCGGTCGGTCGATCCGGTCGGGCTGGGCCTGCCGGTCGCCTCGCCGACCGCGAGGGACACCTCCCAACGTGCCGACCCGAAGTTCGTGCCGGAGCTCCTCAAGGCGCTGCGGGAGGACCGCCTTGAGGAGTGGGCCGCCCGTCACCCGACGCTGGTCGACCGGGCCCGGTGACTCCGTCAACTGCGACGGCACCCCACCGAAGCGAACCACGGTGGGGTGCCGTCCAGGTGGGGCAGGTCAGCCGACGAAGTGGGTGCTGCGACGTCGGGCCAGCAGGTAAGCGCCGAGGCCGGCGGCGACCAGCAGGCCACCGAGGCCGGCGAGCAGACCCGTCGGGGTGCCGGTGATGGGCAGCGAGCCGCCGTCGCCGCTGCCGCCCGCACCGCCGCCAGCGCCCTGACCCGGGTTGACCAGGATCGTGGCCCGGTCGTTGGCCGGCTTGATGTCGCCCGTGAAGCCGCCACCTGCGGGACACTCGCACGGCGCGTTGACCCACACCGTGCCCTTGGCGTTGGGGACGACCCTGTCGATGCGCAGCCGGAAGTCCACGGTGTAGGTTTCGCCGGCCACCAGCAGCATCTCCGAGGCGCACTGGTACGTCCGGGTGCCCGGTCGCAGTTGACAGCCGAGGGGAACCTCAACGGCCGTGGTGCCGGGTGGCAGCTCGACGAGCGTGTGGGTGGCGGCCTCCCATTCCTCGCTCACGTTGTCGAGCGTCGCCGGGCCGTTGTTGCGAAAGCCGACGGTTGCCGTCACGACCGTGCCGACCACGCCCTTGAGGGTGGCGCCGATCGCCGCCAGGTCGGTGCCGTTCCTGCCGGTGACCTTGATGATCCAGCCGGTGTAGTCGTAGCCCGGGCCGACATCGGTCTGGTCGGCCTGCCGCGCCCGGTTGGGCGCGTCGGTCAGGGTTAGCTTCGGGCCGGTGCCCGGCACGGCAGCTCGGGCGCCGACGGCTTCCCGTACCCGGGTCAGGTCCTCGAAGTCGGCAATGGTCATGAACTGGGCATAGCCGGACTGGTTGGTCGGGGCGTACGTGTCCTTCCCGAGTTCGAGGTTCAGCGTCGCGGACAGTGCCCCGCCCGCCGGAATCTCCTCGTCGAACTGGCAGGACACCAGGTGGTCGCCGGAGTAGCGGCAGTTGCTGAAACGCTCCCTGGTCCGCATCGAGTAGGGGAGGTCGAAGACCGCGACGAAGCCGGTGACGGTCTTCGCTCCGACGTTGGACACGACCAGCGGCACCGGTACCTTTCCGCCCGGCTTCGAGGTGAAGGTGGTGAACGGCCCGCCGGCCAGGTCCACGCCCTCGCCGACGCGGACCCGCGAGGTGTAGCTGCCCCGCCGCCCGCCGGCCGCCTCATAGCTGACCACGAGGTCGCCGGAGTCGCCGGGCTGCGCCTCCTGCGTGGCGGTCATGCTCACCCGCTTGGTGACGCCACGAAAGATCCCGCTGCCGAGCGGCGGTAGCTCGCTGAGGGCGACACCGAACTGCTCCGGACAGACGAGAACGCCCGGCTCCGGAGTCGTGCACTCCTGCTGGTCGGCGGGCGTGACGCTGATCTTGTTGGCGAGAGAGCGATAGTCGTACCGTACGGAGACGTCTTCGAGGGTCGTCGGCTCGTCGGCGTACAGGAACAGGCGGGTGGTCTTCGCCGAACCGACGGCCAGCGTGGCGTCCTGGACGTACGGCTCGATCGTGGCCGCGGCGACGGCGGGTGTGGCGGACGCGGCGACCAGGGCGCTCACGGCACCCAGCCCGACCAGCCAGCGGATCGAGTGCTTGAGCACGAGGGTCCTCCCGGGGAGTAGACGACGCTCGTACAACCTAGGGAGAACCGGCGCGCTGCGCACGTCCCGTTCTATCGATGCGCGTCCAACTATCCGAACGGCGGAGCACCTCTGCCGTAACGGGCAGGCCGACGCTCACAGCGGGATCAGCGGTAGTCGTCCTCGTCCGCGGTGACCACCCGGGCCTGCTCCATGGCGTCCCAGTCGTCGACCTCCATGCCGCGGTGCGGCTCGACGTCGACGTCGGTCGGGTCGACCGAGGTGGCCTGCTCGACCGCGTCGGCCGGCTCCGCCTCCGGATCGCGTTCGTTGGCGGCGAGATGGTCGCCGGGGGTGAAGTCCTCGTCGGGCTGACCCATTGTCCCTCCCGGGGTCTCGGGGCACGGCTCCCACCACCGTACGGGCTGCGTGCGCTCCGCGCCGGCAAGCCGAGTCGGCCGAATCACCCCGGGACGGTGTGACCCGGTGCCAGGATGGTCCCGTGGGCTTCCTCATCCGACTGGCGATCACCGCGGTCGCGTTGTGGGTGACCACGCTGATCGTGCCCGGCGTTGACGTGCACGGACGCTCGGGTGGCAACACCGTGCTCACGCTGATCGTGGTGGCGCTCATCTTCGGTGTGATCAACGCGGTGCTCAAGCCCGTGATCAGGGTGGTCGGTTGTGTGTTCTACCTGCTGACCCTCGGCCTGTTCGCCCTGGTGGTCAACGCGCTGCTGTTCCTGCTCACCGACCGGATCGCCCGCGGACTCGACCTGCCGTTCCAGGTGGACGGCTTCTGGGCGGCGTTCTGGGGAGCGATCGTGATGACCGTGGTCACCTGGCTGATCAGCGTCATCGTGCCGGACAGTCTGGACACCCGGTGAACGCCTGGCACCCCCTCGGTTGGTCCTGCCTACCTCACCTGCGGGATACTGCCGGGCGGAGGACAGCGCGGTCCGGCGCACAGACGAACAACAGCGGCCAGCACGGCCGAGAGTGGTAAGTAAGGAGCGCATCACATGCCCATCGCTTCCCCCGAGGCCTACGCGGAGATGCTGGACCGCGCCAAGGCTGGCCGGTACGCGTACCCCGCGATCAACGTGACCTCCTCCCAGACGCTGAACGCGGCGCTCAAGGGCTTCGCCGACGCGGAGAGCGACGGCATCATCCAGGTCTCCACCGGTGGCGCGGAGTATCTGTCCGGTCCCTCGATTAAGGACATGGTCACCGGCGCGGTGGCGTTCGCCGCGTACGCGCACGAGGTGGCCAAGAAGTACTCGGTCAACATCGCCCTGCACACCGACCACTGCCCGAAGGACAAGCTGGACGGCTTCGTGCGTCCGCTGATGGGCATCTCGCAGGAGCGGGTCAAGCGCGGCGAGCAGCCGCTGTACCAGTCGCACATGTGGGACGGCTCGGCCGTGCCGGTCGCCGAGAACCTGCAGATCGCCGCCCAGCTCCTCGACGAGGCCGCCAAGGCCAAGATCGTCCTGGAGATCGAGGTCGGCGTCGTGGGTGGCGAGGAGGACGGCGTCGAGAACGCCATCAACGACAAGCTCTACACCACGGTCGAGGACGGCCTGGCCATGGTCGAGGCGCTGGGCCTGGGCGAGAAGGGCCGCTACATGGCGGCGCTGACCTTCGGCAACGTGCACGGCGTCTACAAGCCGGGCAACGTCAAGCTCCGCCCCGAGATCCTGAACCAGATCCAGGAGGCGGTGGGCGCCAAGTACGGCAAGGACAAGCCGCTGAGCCTGGTCTTCCACGGCGGCTCGGGCTCCCTGCTGAGCGAGATCCGCGAGGCGCTGGACTACGGCGTGGTGAAGATGAACATCGACACCGACACCCAGTACGCCTTCACCCGGCCCGTCGCCGACCACATGCTGCGCAACTACGACGGCGTGCTGAAGATCGACGGCGAGGTCGGCAACAAGAAGCAGTACGACCCGCGTACCTGGGGCAAGGCCGCCGAGGCCGGCCTGGCCGCCCGGGTGGTCGAGGCGTGCGAGCACCTGCGCTCCACCGGCACCACGATGACCAAGTAACACGACGTCCGTCGACGGCCGGCTCCCCAGGCGGGGGCCGGCCGTCGCCGTTCACGTCGTCAGCAGGCGGACGGCCTCGCGCACGTCGTCGGTGAGGTGGATCGTCGACGACAGGTCACCGAACGGCGAGGCGGCCAGCAGCGGACGCAGCAACGCCTCCACCGGCAGCTCCTGGGTCCAGTAGGAGCGGTCCAGGAAGACGTACGCGCCGCTGGCCCCGTCGGTGCCGTAGTAGGTCTTGGTGGCCGCCTGGAACACCTCCTGCACCGTGCCCGCCCGTCCCGGCGCGAACACGATGCCACCCCGGGCGAGGCGCAGGATGGTGTCCTCCCGGATCGCGTTCGAGAAGTACTTCGCGATCCGTCCCGCGAACAGGTTCGCCGGCTCGTGCCCGTACAGCCAGGTCGGGATGGCCAGACCACCGGCCCGCGCCCACCCGGTGTCGCCGGTGCGCTGGCGCGGCACGACCGCGTACCGCTGCCGGACCGTCAACGCCACCGCCGTGTACCGGTGGTGGTCGGTGAAGTCGGGCGCGGTGGCCAGCAGGTCGATCGCGGCGGTCAGGTCCGCCGCCGGCCGGTCCGCCAGGTACGCGCCGAGGTTCGCCGCCTCCATCACCCCGGGACCGCCGCCGGTCACCACCAGCCGGTCGGCCCGCGCCAGCTCCCACCCCAGCACGGCCGCCATCCGGTACGCGGGACTGCCGCGTCGCACCGCGTGCCCGCCCATGATGCCCACCACCGACTGCGACCCGTGCGCGGCCAGCCAGGCCCGGGTGGCGTCGCCCAGCGCGTTGTCCACGCCGTGGTCGTGCAGTCGCTGGCCGAGCGCCTCCTTCACGTCCGGCAGCGCGCCGCCGTGCGCGCGGTAGTGCTCGTACACCCGGGTGTCGTACATCCCGGCGAACCCGCCCTCGGCGAACCCGGCGGCGAGGTCGTCCGGGGTGTAGAGGTGCGCCGGCTGGGTCGGGTACGGCAGCCCGGAGAACGGCGGCACCACGTTCGCGCCCCGCCGGACCAGGTCGGCGCCGACCTCCCGGGAGGCGAACCGGCAGCCGACGAAGAGGGTGCCGGTGACCTCGACGTCGGTCAGGTCGGGCACCGGGGCGAGGTCGAGGCGGAGCCCCTGCACGGTCAGCCCGGTCAGCCGGCCGGTGACCAGTTGCCGGTCGAACTCGCCCCGGGTCTGGATCTCGTCGGCGTGCAGGTGCGGTTCGATGACGTCGGTGGGTGGTGGGGTCGGCACCGGGCCATATTGCCCCTTCGGCGGTGCCGGCCACACCCCGGGCGGTCCCGGACGCGACAGGAGCCCGGTGGTCGTGGCCACCGGGCTCCTGCGTAACCGGGTCCTGGGGAGGCTCCGGACCATTAGTTGTAATGGAAAACACCTGGCGGCGGCATAGGCCGCAGGCGTGATGAACTCCTCAGCCGTTCAGCGGAACGCGCCGGCCGACCCGCTCGCATGTCGCCCTGTCCAGCGGGTTGAATGGGGCGATGCAGAACCTTTTGCCGGAGCCACCGGCCACCCTCCTGCCCGCGAACGACGAGGCCGACGCCGCCCTGGCCGCCGCCCAGGAGGCCGGCACCGACGAGGCGTACACCGAGGTCGCGGCCCGCTTCCCGACCTACAGCGCGGCGTGGGGCGCGCTCGCGGCCCGGGCGTTCGCGGCCGGTCAGGTGGTGACGGGGTACGCGTACGCGCGCACCGGCTACCACCGTGGCCTGGACCAGCTCCGCCGCAACGGCTGGAAGGGCCACGGGCCCGTGCCGTGGTCGCACGAGCCCAACCAGGGCTTCCTGCGCTGCCTGTACGTGCTCTCCCGGGCCGCCGACGAGATCGGCGAGGCCGACGAGGCGGCCCGCTGCGCCCAGTTCCTGCGCGACTGCGACCCGGAAGCGGCGGACGCGCTGGCCAGCAACTGATCGCGCTCCGACGGCCGGCCCGGCACCGGGCCGGCCGTCGGTTGCTCAGAGCCCTTCGGCGACCGCTGCGGCGATCTTCAGCCAGGCGTCCCGGGTGGCCGAGGAGAGACCGCCGTACCGGATCGGCTCGCCGCTGTCGATGAGCCGCTCGTACGGTGCCAGCAGCACCGCCCGGGTCCGGGCCGCGAAGTGCTCCTGGATCGCCGGCAGGTCGATCTCCTTGCGGGACGGTGGCATCGACACCACGGTGACCGCCTGCCGGACCAGCCGCTGCCGGCCGCTCTGCTCCAGGTGGTCGAGCATCCGGGCGGCGGTCTCCGCCGAGTCGTTCCGGGCGGACATGGTGACCACGAGCTGGTCGGTGGCGTCCATCGACGCCTGCCAGTTCTGCGCCCGGACGTTGTTGCCGGTGTCCACGAAGATCAACTTGTAGAACCGGCTGACCACCTCGCGGATTTCGGCGAACGCGGCGGCGGTCAGCATCTCGCCACCGGTGGCCGACTCGTCCGAGGCGAGTACGTCGAACATGCCCTCGCCCTGCGAACGCACGTACTGCGACAGGTCGCCGACCCGCCCGTGCGCCCCCTGGAACTGCCCGAGGTCACGCAGCATGTCGCGCACCGTGCGGGCGTGGAAGTCCTGCTGGGCGCGCATCCCGAGGGTGCCCTGGGTCTCGTTGTTGTCCCAGGCCAGCACGTAGCCACCGCGCTTCTGACCGAACGTCATGGCGAGCAGCAGGATGGCCACCGTCTTACCGGCGCCGCCCTTCGGGTTGACCACGGTCACCTGCCGCAGCCCACCGAAGTTGCGGCGCACCATCTCGATGTCCCGCTTGAGCTCCTGCTCGTGTCGCCCCGGAGAGAGCCGGAGCAGGCCCATCTTGTTGACCACCGCCCGTACGCCCATGGTGGCCACCGGTTCGGCGGGCCGGACCTGCCGGCGGCGGGCGAAGTCCTCGGCCGTCGGCGCGGCCGTGGTCTCCGGCGTCCACGTGGCGTCCGGGTAACCCGTGGCGGGCACCCGCGCCACCGGATCGGTCTCCTGGTACTGCTGCGGCGGTGCCGGTGGGACCGCGGCCGAGCCCTGCTGCCAGGGCGGCGGGTACCAGCCGGGCGACGGCGGGAACGGCCCCGGCGGCGGGGTCGGCACGGCGTCCTGCGGCTGCTCCACCGGTGCCGGACCGGCCTGACCAGGGATCGCCGGCTGACCGCCGTAGATCTGCCCGGCGTACGGCTGCCCCGCCGCACCGCCGTTGTCGACGGCGGGCGTCGGCGGAACGGGCGGGGCGGGAATCGGTGGCGGCGGGATGCTCGCCTGCTGCTCGGTCGACGGGGCCGGGTTGGCCGGTCGCTGCGGCGGATACGCCCAGGGTGACTCGGCAGTCGGCCGAGCCGCCCCGACGGCAGGCGCGGTCTCCCCGCCACCCGGCGACTCCGGTTCCGCCGCCGATCCTGCTGCGGCCGGGTCTGCTGCGGTCGGGCCCGCCGTGCTCGCGTCCGCTCCGGCTGGCCCGGCCGTGCCGGGGCCTGCGCTGGCCGCTCCCTCGGCCGCTACCACCGGCGGGCGGTCCAGGGAGAACGGCAGGTCCAGGTCGACGCCGCCCGACGGGCCGGGGATCGGGCCCGCGCCAGGCCCCTGCGCCGACCCCGCTCCGGGCGTGGCTCCGGCCGCGCCGGCTGTTCCGGGCGCGCCGGCTGTTCCGGGCGCGCCGGCTGTTCCGGGCGCGCCGGCTGTTCCGGGCGCGCCGGCCGTTGCGGGCGCGCCGGCCGTTGCGGGCGGGGTGCCAGCTGCTCCGGGCGGGGTGGCGGCCGCGCCGGGGGTGGTGCCGGCCGCTCCCGGTGCGGTGCCGGCCGGCCCGGGCGAGCCGGTGCCGGCTGCCCCGTTCGCGCCGCCGGGCGACGCGGCGGTGGCTGGCGGGTTCGGCGTGGCGGCGTCGGTGGGCGCAGCGCCCGACCCGACGAGTCCGCCCACCGCCGGGGGCAGCGGTGGTGTCGGCGGTACCGGCGGGGCGGGAGGAGCCGTCGACGCGGGTGACGTGGCCGGCGGGTCGGACGGTGGCCAGCTCGGCTGTGCCGGTGCCCAACCCGAGCCCGGCCCGCCCGGGGCGTTGGGACCCCAGCCGGTCGGCGGCGGCACCGCCCCGGTCAGCGACGGATAGTCCGACGGAGACGGCGGCGGCAGAGCCGCGGCGCCCGGCTGCCCGGGGACCGGCGGGCGGCCGACCGACGGGGCGCTGATCGGCGGTGCGGCGACCGGCGGCGACACGGCCGGAGGCGCGGACTGCGACGGGGTGACCCGCCGCTCGGCGACCGCCGCCCACGGCGGTACCACCTCCCCCGCGCCCTGCTCGGCCGGATCCGGCGGCCACAGTGGTTCGATGTCCCGCTCCGGCACCGGCTGCTGGCCGGGCACCTGAGCCCGGTCGGCGTTCTTGTCCATTACGGTTCCTCCCCAGTCCTCCTGCGAGGATAGGCCCACCGGCCGACCAGGGCCGGTCGGCGCAACCAGGGTCAGACCACCCAGACCGCCCAGGCACCCGGTTCGACCCACCACGAGCGCTTGCGGGTCAGCTCACCCTCGACGCCGTCGTCGAGGTAGGGCACCTTTCCCTCGCGGGGCAGCACCGACACCGCCCGTCCGCGAGCCCGCCGCACTTCGAGGCGTACCCGCTTGCGACCGAACGCCGACCGGACGACCACCGGGACGGCCACCGCGACCTCGACCTGGCCGTCCGCCGGGTCCGGCGCGGCCAGCAACGTCACGTCGTCGAGCGACGCGTACCCGCCGGCGTTGCCGACCGCGCAGGCCAGCAACGGTTCGTCGCCGTTCGTGAGGACGGTGTCGTCGACCTCCACCCGCGCCCGCCAGTGCAGCGGGCGCCCCGCGTCGTCGGCGGCCCCGAGGAGAGCGCCGTCCAGGGTCACCGAGCCGCCGTCGTTGCGCAGCAGGTCCAGCCGGCGGGGCGTGCCGTCCAGCACCGCGGCGGCCACGGCCGCCGGGTCGCGGGGCAACCCGAGCTGCGCGGCCAGGTCCCGCTGGGTGCCGCCGCGCGCCGGGTCGAGCGGGAGTACGGCCACCGGCGGCAGGTCGGGCAGGGTCCGGTTGTCGGGCAGGTCCGCCGGACGGCGACTCGGCGCCGGCGCGTACCGCCGGACCAGCCGGCGCAGCACGGCGCGCAACTGACCGTCGCTGGCGGTGGCGACGACCAGCCGGGTCTTGCCGTCCGTGTCCGGCCAGACCAGGCCGTCGGGACGGGCCGGGCCGTCGAGTTGGGCGAGTACGGCGTCGATCTCCGCGTCCGAACGGGCGGTGACCGTCTGCACCCGCGCCCCCCGGGCGGTCAGCGCGTCGGCGCAGGCCAGCACGGGCACCCGAGGTTGGTCGGTGACACACTGATCACCCTCGGTGGTGGTCGGGCTGCCGTCCTTCTCGGTCGCGCCGCCGCAGCAGGCTCCGCCGCTGCCGCACCCGCCGGGAGCGTCCCGCTCCGACGCGAGGGTGAGCAGCACCACGTCGTACACCGAAGGAGCCTCCTGCCTCTCGACGCGACCCCTGCCGGTCGCGCCGTCACTACTTGTTAACCTGACACCCCGGGCTCGCCAACCGGTCGCCACCTGGCACCCGAGCCTTCTGGAGGCGGAAGAGATGCCAGCGATCGTGCTCATCGGCGCTCAGTGGGGCGACGAGGGCAAGGGCAAGGTTACCGACCTGCTGGGTGAGCGGGTCGACTACGTCGTGCGCTACTCCGGCGGCAACAACGCCGGGCACACGGTGATCACCCCGGACGGCCAGAAGTACGCGCTCCACCTGATGCCCTCCGGGGCGCTCTCGCCGAACGCGATGATCGTCATCGGCAACGGCGTGGTCGTCGACCCGAAGGTGCTTCTCGCCGAGATCGACGGTCTCGCCGAGCGTGGCGTGGACGTGTCCCGGCTGCGGATCTCCGGTGACGCGCACCTCATCATGCCGCACCACCGGGCCCTGGACCGGGTCGTCGAGCGGTACCTCGGCTCGTCCCGGATCGGCACCACCGGCCGGGGGATCGGCCCCGCGTACGGCGACAAGGTCGCCCGCATGGGCATCCGGCTGCAGGACCTGCTCGACCCGGGCATCCTGCGCAAGAAGCTGGAACTCGCGCTGCGCGAGAAGAACCAGATGCTGTTCAAGGTCTACAACCGCAAGGCGATCGACGTCGACGCCACGGTCGAGGAGTACCTGGAGTACGCGGAGCGGCTCAAGCCGTACATCGCCGAGACCCGGGCCATGCTCTGGGACGCCCTGGACCGGGGCGAGACGGTGCTGTTGGAAGGTGCCCAGGCCACCATGCTCGACATGGACCACGGCACGTACCCCTTCGTGACCTCGTCCAACCCGACCGCCGGTGGCGCCTGCGTGGGTGCCGGCATCCCGCCCACCGCGATCAACCAGGTGATCGCGGTGAGCAAGGCGTACACCACCCGGGTCGGCTCCGGGCCGTTCCCGACCGAACTGTTCGACGCCAACGGCGCGCACCTGCGCAAGATCGGCGCGGAGTACGGCACCACCACCGGCCGGGAGCGCCGGTGCGGCTGGTTCGACGCGGTGGTGGCCCGGTACGCCTGCCGCCTGAACGGCGTCACCGATCTGGTCATCACCAAGCTGGACGTGCTCACCGGCCTGCCGAAGGTGCCGATCTGCGTCGGCTACGAGATCAACGGCAAGCGGGTCGACGACATGCCGATGACCCAGACGGACTTCCACCACGCCACCCCGGTGTACGAGGAGCTGGATGGGTGGTGGGAGGACATCACCAAGGCCCGGACCCCGGAAGACCTCCCGGAAAACGCCCGCCGCTACATCGCGCGGGTCGAAGAACTCTGCAACACGAGGGTGAGCGTCATCGGCGTAGGCCCAGGCCGAGACGAAAACGTCCTCCAACACCCCCTCCTCCCCTAACCCCGGCCCCCATAAGTCCCGGTGATCAAGAGGTTCGCGTCAGGATCCGGCGTGAATTTGACGCGAACCTCTTGATCAACTGGAGATAGGTCATGTGGTTATCCACAGGAGGTCTGGGGTTATCCACAGGGGCTTCGGCGCGGGGTTGGCGGTGGGCAGGGTGTGGGGGTGGGACCACACCAGGTGCTTCGTGAGGTAGCGGCCAGGCAGGACGGCATCGTCACCCTGGCCCAGGCCCTGCGCGCCGGACTGACGAAGGACCAGGTCCGACAGTTGTGTCGGTCCGGCAGGTGGCAGGGGCTTCTCCGCGGGTGCTACGTACCAGAGGCGGAGTCATCCGATTCGACGCTGCGGCGCGCGCGCATCCGAGCAGCGCTCGCGAGCCTCGGGTCAGGTGCCTTCGCGGTCCTCGACACGGCGCTCGAACTGCACGGCATCGCCGGGCTGCGCCGGACCGCACAGGTACACGTATCGGTGCCGGTCGACAGTCCCCGCCCGCAGCGTGCGCTGGCACCCTGGCTGGCCGTACATCAGGTGACCACCGGTACCGGCGAGATCGCGACGGTCGGAGGCGTTCGCGCGACCTCTCCGCTCCGCACGATTGCGGACGTCATTCTGCGTGTTGATCGGTATTCGGCGGTCTCCGTCCTCGACTCGGCGCTGTACCAGGGCCTCGTCACGCCGGACGAACTCGCGGTGGTCCCTCGTCTGATCCGGGGACGACGGGGTGCGGTCGCGGCACGACCCTGGCTGGCGGAGGCGGACGGCCGCGCACAGTCACCCCTGGAGACGCGTACCCGGCTGCGATGTGTCGACGGTGGGGTGCCGCCGGACGCCTTGCAGTTGGAGGTACGCGACGACGACGGCTATCTGCTCGGCATCGGCGACCTGGGATGGCGAGTGTGGAGGGTGCTGGCGGAAGCCGATGGTCGCAGCGTCCATGACACCCCGGAAGCGGCCTTCGCTGACCGCCGCCGTCAGAATCGCCTGGTCAACGCCGGCTGGACGATCCTCCGTTTCACCTGGCAGGACACCCTGCGCCCCGACTACATTCCCTGGACCGTCCGCCAGGCGATCACGAGAAAGCAGGATCGACACCGGTGATCAAGAGCTGCGCGTCAAATCCGCGCCCCTTCTTGACGCGAACCTCTTGATCACCGGGCCGGGCGGCGCGGCGGGTGGGGGCGGCGCGGGGGGTGGGGTGGGGAGGGGTGGGCAGTAGGATGGCGCGTTGTGCGGGTTCTCTTGGTGGGTGGTGGGGGGCGCGAGCATGCGCTCGCCCTGGGGTTGGTGCGTGATCCGGGTGTCTCCGCGTTGATTGCCGCTCCTGGTAATCCGGGGATCGCCGAGGTAGCCGAGTTGCGGGCCGTCACCGCGACCGATCCGGCCGCCGTCGCGGCGCTGGCGGTGGAGACCGCAGCCGACCTGGTGGTGATCGGGCCGGAGGCGCCGCTGGTCGCCGGTGTCGCCGACGCCGTACGCGCCAAGGGCATCGCCGTGTTCGGCCCGTCCGGCGCGGCCGCCCAGTTGGAGGGTTCCAAGGCGTTCGCCAAGGACGTGATGACCGCCGCCGGTGTGCCGACCGCCCGGGCGTACGTCTGCACGGACGAGGAGAGCACCGCGCGGGCGCTCGACGAGTTCGGCGCTCCGTACGTGGTGAAGGACGACGGGCTCGCCGCCGGCAAGGGTGTGGTGGTGACCGACGACCGGTCCGCCGCGCTGGCGCACGCCGCCGAGTGTGGCCGGGTCGTGGTTGAGGAGTTCCTCGCCGGCCCGGAGGTCAGCCTGTTCGTGGTGACCGACGGCGAGGCGGCCCTGCCGCTGCTGCCGGCACAGGACTTCAAGCGGCTCGGCGACGGTGACGCAGGCCCGAACACCGGTGGCATGGGCGCGTACGCGCCGCTGCCGTGGGCTCCGACCGGCCTGGTCGACGACGTGCTGCGGGACGTGGTCCACCCGACGCTGGCCGAGCTGCGCCGTCGGGGCACGCCGTTCGCGGGCCTGCTCTACGTCGGTCTCGCGATGACCGCCGCCGGCCCTCGGGTGATCGAGTTCAACGCCCGTTTCGGTGATCCGGAGACCCAGGTGGTGCTCGCGCTGCTGGAGACTCCGCTGGGCGGGCTGCTGCACGCGGCGGCCACCGGCACGCTGGCCGAGCACCCGCCGCTGTGCTGGCGCGACGGCGCCGCCGTCACCGTGGTGCTCGCCTCCGCGGGCTATCCGGCCGCGCCGCGTACCGGCGACGTGATCACCGGTGCGGACCGGCCGGGCATCATCCACGCGGGCACCGCCCGCCGGGCCGGCGACGGCGCGTTGCTGTCCGCCGGCGGCCGGGTCCTCTGCGGTACGGCCACCGGCCCCGACCTGGCGGCTGCGCGGGACGCCGCGTACGCGCTGGTGGACGGGGTGAAGTTGGCCGGCTCGCAACACCGCACCGACATCGCCGCCGCCGCGATCGACGGCCGGATCACGATTCCGAGCTGATCTCTCAGCCGTAGTAGCGGCGCAGTTCCCGGGCGAGCACCTTGCCGGTGGCGTTGCGGGGCAGGTACTTCACGTAGACCACGTCCCGGGGTACGGAAAAGCGGGCCAGGTAGTGCCGGACGTACTCACGGACCGCCTCGGGGTCGAGCGTCTCGCCGGGGTGCAGGGCGAGGAACGCGGCGAGTCGCTGGCCGTACTCGGGGTCGGGTACGCCGATCACGGCGGCCTCGCGTACCTGCGGTAGCTGGGCGAGCAGGTCCTCCACCTCGGACGGGAACACGTTCTCGCCGCCGGAGACGATCATGTCGTCGGCCCGGCCGTCCACGAAGAGCAGCCCGTCGGCGTTGAGCCGGCCGAGGTCGCCGGTGTCGAGCAACCCGTCGCGGGTCTCCCGGCTGGCACCCGAGGTGTAACCCTCGAAGAGCATCTCGTTTCCGACGAAGATCCGCCCGACCTGCCCCTGTGGCACCGGCTGGCCGGCGTTGTCGAGCAGTTCCAGTCGGGTGCCGTGCGGTGGTCGGCCGGCGGTGGTGGGTGCCTGGCGCAGGTCCGCCGGGTTGGCGATGGACGCCCAGGAGACCTCGGTGGAGCCGTACAGGTTGTAGAGGACGTCCCCGTACACGTCCATGAACTTCGGGGCGAGCCCGCCGGGCAGGGCCGACCCGCTGACCGCGACGACCTTGAGCGACGGGCGCGGGTCCGGCGGGGGCACCTCCAGCAGCCGCTGGAGCATCACGGGTACGGCGAAGAGGGCGTCACAGCGGTGGGCGACCAGGGCGGCGAGCGTGGCGGCCGGGTCGAAGCGGCGGTGCAGCACGATTGTGGCCCGCAGCGCGAAGCACACCTGGAGCGCCGCGAATCCCCAGGTGTGGAAGATCGGGGCGGCGATCAGCACCCGGTTCTTCGCGTGCAGGGGGATGCGGTCGATGATGGACACGAGCGGCCCGAAGCCGCCGGGGGTGGGGCGGCGGGCACCCTTGGGGGCGCCGGTGGTGCCCGAGGTCAGCACGATTATCCGGCCGTCGCGCTCCGGCGGGTGCAGCTCGCCGGGCAGCGCTCCGGCCACCAACTCCTCGCGGGCGCGCTCGTCGAGACGGGGCAGTTCGGCGGGGAGGCCGAGCACCCGATCGGCGAACTCGTCGTCGTGCACCAACAGCCGCAGCCGCTGCTCCTCGGCGACGGTCGCCAGTTGGGCGGCGGAGAGACCCGTGTTGACCAGGACCGCGTCCACGCCGAGCAGGGTCGCCGCGACGATCGTCTCGATCAGTCCGTGGTGGTTGCGGCAGAGCACGCCGATCCGGTCGCCGGGCTGTACGCCGAGCCCGGACCGCATCGACCGGGCCATCCGTTCCGCCCGGTCGAGAAGCGCCTGGTAGGTCAGCTCAACGCCGTCCTCGTCGATGATCGCGGGGCGGCCGGGGTCGCGGGCGGCGGCCTGGCGTAGCTCGCCGGCGAGGCTCCATCCCCAGGTACGCAGCGCGTTGAGCTGCGAGGCGACTCGGATCGGGCGGCCCGGGGTGAGCAGACCGCGACGGGTCAGCGTGGTGACGACGAACGGCAGGTCCATGCCGCAGACCTCCTTGGGGGGGTGGTACGCGGACAGCCCCATCTCGTCGGGGCGTCTTCCTTGATCATGCACCCGGTGCGACGGCGGGCCCAGCCGACGTCGGCGTGGGGTGATGTAGTCGGCACGGAAAGGCAGGGGCACCGACCTGGGCGCGCGTCGACCGGTCGGGCCGTCGACCGGAGCGGCCGACGACCCGACGCTGGTCGGAGCGTGCGGAGCCGAGGGTCAGCGGATCTGCATACCGGAGATCGCTCGGGAGATCACCAAGCGCTGGATCTCGGACGTACCCTCGAAAATGGTGTAAATCTTGGCGTCGCGGTACCAGCGCTCGACCGGGTGGTCGCGCAGGAAGCCGGCGCCACCGAGCAGTTGCACCGCCTTCTCGGTCACGGACACCGCGACCTCGCCGGCCTTGAGCTTGGACATCGAGCCCTCGCCCGCGGTGAACGGGCGGTTGTTGCGGCCCATCCAGGAGGCCCGCCAGACCAGCAGTCGCGCCGCGTCGATCTCCATCCGCATGTCGGCCAGCGTGAACGCGACCGCCTGGTTCTCGATGATCGGCCGTCCGAACTGGACCCGGTCCTTGGCGTAGTCGAGGGCGTACTCGTAGGCGGCCCGGGCCACGCCGAGCGCCTGCGCGCCCACGGTGGGTCGGGACAGTTCGAAGGTCCGCATGGCCGCCTGGCCGGAGGCCCGTTGTCCGGACCGGGCCCGGGCCAGCCGCTCGTCCAGGGCGTCCTTGCCGCCGAGCAGGCAGCGGCCGGGCACGCGTACCTCGTCGAGGAAGACGTCGGCGGTGTGCGACGCGCGCAGGCCGAGTTTGCGCAGCTTGCGGGTCGCGGCGAGGCCGGGGGTGCCCGGCGGTACGACGAACGCCGCCTGGCCGCGCGAGCCGAGCGTGGGATCCACCGAGGCGGTGACCACGTGCACCCCGGCGATGCCGCCGTTGGTGGCGTACGCCTTCTGGCCGGTGAGCACCCACTCGTCGTTGGCCTCGTGGTAGACGGCCCGGGTACGCATCGCACCGACGTCGGAGCCGGCCTCGGGTTCGCTGGTGCAGAACGCGGCGACGGCCGGCGAGTCGACGTCGCCGAAGCACTGCGGCACCCACTCGACCATCTGGTCCGGCGTGCCGGCGCCGTAGATGGCGGCGACGGCGAGCGAGGTGCCGAAGATGCTCAGGCCGATGCCGGCGTCACCCCAGAAGAGTTCTTCGCTGGCGATGGGCAGGGACAGCCCGGTCGGGTCGGCCCAGCAGGTGGCGAGGAACTCGAAGCCGTAGAGGCCCACCTTGGCGGCCTCCTGGATCACCGGCCACGGGGTGTCCTCGCGTTCGTCCCACTCGGCGGCGGCCGGGCGCACGACCTCGGCGGCGAAGCCGTGCACCCAGTCGCGTAGATCCCGCTGTTCCTCGTTCAGGTCGAGCGAGAACTCGGCCATGTCAGGCCTTGGGGATGTCGAACAGGTTGGCGATGTTGGCGGCGAGGCCCAGGTCGCCCTTCGCCTTGAGCTTGCCGGTCATGAACATCATGACCGGGTTGGCGCCGCCCGAGACGATCTTCAGGAACTCCACCGGGCCCATGGTGAGGCTCAGCTTCGGGTCGTGCTGCGGGGCCTCGTTCACCTCGCACTTGCCGTCGGCGATGACCACCTCGTAGGTGTCGCTGCCGCCGTCCGGGCGACCGGTGATGATCCAGTGGATGACCGCGTTGGTCGAGCCGGCCCGGTCCGCGCGGAACAGCGACGGCATCCGGCCGAACACCTCACCGAGGATCTTGCCGCGCATGTCGCCGGCCATCACCTGGGCGATCTTGTCGTCCGGGGTGGACTTGACCAGCTGGGCGAACTCCTTGGGCCCGACGTTGGCGAAGTTGGCCGGGTCGAAGTCAGTCATGAGACGCGCCTTCCGGAAGATTTGGCTACTCGCGCGTAACCCTACGCACGAGTAGGTATGCTCGCAAGGTGTCCACCGCCCCCGCCTTCCGGCGCCTGCCGCGCGCCGTACGCGAGCAGCAGATGCTCGACGCGGCCGTGAAGGTCTTCTCCCGGCGCGGCTTCCACGCCGCCAGCATGGACGAGATCGCGGAGGACGCCGGCATCTCCAAACCCATGGTGTACGCGTATCTCGGCACCAAGGAGGAGCTGTTCGTCGCCTGCCTGCACCGGGAGGCAACCCGGATGATGCAGGCCATCGCCGGTGCCGCCGCCCCGGACCTGCCGGCCGACGAGCGGCTGTGGCGAGGGCTGAAGGCCTTCTTCGGCTTCGTGGGCGCGCACCGCGACGGCTGGGCGGTGCTCTACCGGCAGGCCCGTGGCGAGCAACCGTTCGCCGGCGAGTTGGCCACCATGCGCGCCCGGCTGGTCGAGGTGGTCGCCGGGATGCTCGACCACGCCCTACGCGAGGAGGGCCGCGAGATCGCGCCCACCGACCTGGAGGTCGTCGCGTACGCGCTGGTCGGCGCGACCGAATCGCTGGCCGACTGGCTCGCGGACCGCCCCGAGGCCGACCCGGAGAAGACGGCCACCCGGATGATGAACGTGGCCTGGCTCGGCGCGGCCCAGCTCCTGCACGGCGTCGTCTGGCGTCCGCCGGCCGACTGACGGCTATCGGCGGGAGGCGGCCCGGCGGTGCGCGCGGCGGCGGAGCCACCGGATCCCCTCCAGGCCGAACGTGATGACCAGGGAGACACCCACACCGACGAGTACGCCCTTCACCGGGTCCCGTTCGAAGGCCAGGCCGCCGAAGTAGCCGAGCAGCCCGCAGTACACCGCCCAGGTGAACGCCCCGATGCTGTCGTACAGCAGGAACGCACGGCGGGGATAGCCCACCGCGCCCATGGTGAGGGTGACGGCGGTCCGGCCACCCGGCACGTACCGGCTGGTGGTCAGGATCATCCCGCCCCGGCGGTCCACCGCGCGCCGGGCCCACTCGGAGCTGGCCCGCCGCCGGCTGCCGTCGGGGAGCCGGGCCAGCCGGCTCGCGCCGCCGCCGCGCCCGATGGCGTACGAGATGTGGTCGCCGACCAGCGCGCCCACGCCGGCGCTGACGATCACCAGGGTCAGGCTGGGGTGGCCACCGCTGGCGGAGAGCACCCCGGCGGTGATCACGGCGGCCTCGCCGGGCACCGCCGGAAAGAACGCGTCGACCGCGGTGAGTCCGAGGATCACCAGGTACACCCAGGGCGAGGTGACCGTCCCACGCAGGAGGTCGAGCAGGGCGTCCATCCCCCCATGCTCGCCGGGGACGACCGGCCCGGTGGCCGAGTCGCCGGAAGACGCCTCAGCGTGTGCCGATCAGCGCCCCGGCGTTGAGCAGCGGCCCGTGCGCGCTCTTGTCGTCGGCGGTGGGCCCGTGCGAGGTCAGCACCACCGGCGTGCCCAACTCCGCGCCCACCGCCTCGGCCCAGTCGGCCGGCGGGTCGTCGTACACCGGGTGGGAGCGCAGCAGGCGGTCGGTGAGCGCGGCCTGCCGGTCCAGGTCGCCGGGCGGGCCCGGGGTGAGCCGGTCGCCCGTGTCGTAACGGCGGCAGATCCGCAGGTCGGGGCCGGCGAGGTCGAGGTGGGTCAGCGCCAGGCCGTCGACCCCGCCGGCCACGTCGAGGGCGTACCGGTGGGCGACGGCGTCGAAATGGCCGAACCGGAACCGGCCCTGCCACGGGTTCGTCGGGTTGTGCGGGTCGGCGAAGGGCAGCGCCGGGTCCTCGGTCACCAGCGGGCCGGGACCGTGCCGGGTGGTGACGGTCCGCAGCACGCCGATCCGGGTCACCTCGCCGGCCTGCCCCGCCTCGGCGAGCAGGCGGTCGGCGTTGGTGAAGGTGGTGGTGCTCCAGGTGGTGTACGGGTGGAAGCCGTGCCACTCGTCGAGCAGCACCCCCTGCGCGCCCTCGAAGACGCAGGTCCCCGAGCGCAGCGCGCCGGCGAGCCAGGTCCGGTCGACGATCGCGACCCGCCCGGCGAACCCGGTGAACGCGGGCAGGCAGTCTTCGACCGGCGGCGCGTCCAGCGGGCCGAGTTCGGCGGTCAGCCGGTCCCGCAGCGCTGCCAACCGGCGGCGCAGCACCGCTGGTCGCAGACAGTCGCCGACCCGGGGCGCGTCGTCGGGGGGGGGGGGGGGGGGGGGGGGGGGGGGGGGGGGGGGCAGCGAACAGGAGGGAGGGGAGGGGGGGGGGGGG